>URWM01000018.1 GCA_900551655.1 uncultured Collinsella sp. | reverse complement strand
CCTAAGCCTTCGTCGGCAGCGTCAGATGTGTATAAGAGACAGAGCTCCTGGTTGGTCATACGAATTCCTCTCTTGAGAACAACCCCGGCACCGGATGACGCGATGCCGGGGCAATCCACTCGTTAAGCCTGAGCGACGACCTTCTGCCAGTCAGCCTCGAACGAGGCAAGGCCCTGGTCGGTCAGCGGGTGATGCAGGCACTTCTTGAGGGCGGCCATGGGGACGGTCGCAATATCGGCACCAAGAAGAGCCGCCTGGGTCACGTGGTTGGGCGTGCGGACCGAAGCGGTGATGATCTCAACGGTGTCGTCGACGTTCTTGCCGGTCCAGTCATAGTTCTTGATGCAGGTCACAACGTTGTCGAGCTGCGAGATACCGTCCTCGGCGATGTCATCGAAGCGGCCGACAAACGGGCTGATGTAGCGTGCACCGGCGTTGGCGGCCATAAGGGCCTGCGTCGGCGAGAAGACGAGCGTCATGTTGACACGCACGCCTGCATCGGCCAGCGCGCGGCAGGCGGCGAGGCCGGCCTCGCAGACGGGAAGCTTGACCACAATGTTGGGGGCGAGGGCGGCAAGGCGCTTCCCCTCCTCAATCATGCCCTCGGCCGTGGTGGCGGTAGACTCGGCAGACACGGGCAGACCCTCGCAGAGCTCGGCAATCTTGAGCATATGGGGCTCAAAGTCGGCGAGCTTACCGCCGGTCTTGGCGTACAGAGACGGATTGGTGGTAACACCGGCCAGGCAACCCCAGCTCTTGGCCTCAGCGATCTCGTCAAGGTTGGCGGTATCGATAAAGAACTTCATGGTGCAAACTCCTTCTAAGGAATCCAAAACTCAAAACATAGGACAAAGGGGATGTCCCTTTGTCCTATGTGCCGGGCCCGCGGCTGGGACATGCCCCGGGGCCGGCGTCGTGTAGGGAAAGCTACTTAGTCCTCGAGAGCCTTCTCGATGCGGCTCGTGACGCCCTTGAGGTTAAGGCCGACGACGTACTGCTTGATCGGGCGCTTGATGTGCTCGATCACAAAGCGCTTGCCGTCGATGTCCTGAGCGGCGAGGTTGCGGTAGAGCTTCTCGACCTGCTCCTTGACCTCGGGATCGTTGAAGGCGTAGTGGCCGGAGACATCCAGAATCTTCAGGCTGAGCTCGTCGTCGGCCAGAATGTCGTCAACTTGCAGGTTAACGTCATCGCCGGTCATCCACTTGCGCCAGCGCTCGGTCTTGATAGCCTTGACCAGCAGCGTGTGATACAGGTCGGAGGGATCGTCGCACAGGCCGTTGTCGACCAGAATCTGCTCGGTAGCGCAGAGCCTGAGGTAAGCGCGGGTCTCCTCGGTGCCGTACTGAGGGGCAACATTGGAAGCGGTCACGTGTGCCGGGATGTGCTCGAGCAGCGTCGCGTCGTCCAGGTAGTCGGCGTTGTGCTCCTTCAGGCCCACGCCGTAGCGCTTGGCCATGTCGGCGAGCTCGCGGGCATTCTTAAAGTTGTAATGACCGACCTGCTCGGTCCAACGGGTGAGCGTACCGGTCTGGCCGACGATAAAGGTGGGCATGGGGCAGCCGCGCTTTTCGAGCTCGGGCTGCAGCTGAGAAATGAACTCCTCGTACTTGTCGGTGGAGGTCAGGCCGCCATTGGTCTCCTCGGTACCGACCTCATAGGCAACCTCGGGCAGGTTATGCTCGCGACGGTACTGCTCGAGGTAGTCGATAAGATCGATCGTGCGGCGAAGCACCACGTCGAGCGGAATAACCTTGCCGATCTGATAGGGGTCCTTGGTGGGGTCGACCATCAGCAGGTCAAAGCCTGCCTCCATATCGGCGACGAAGGACTTGCGGGCGAGCTCCATGGCCTCGTCCTCGGGCAGGTGGGCGTTACGCTCCTCGTCGCGCTGCCACGGACCGCCGTGATCGCGGCACAGGTAGTACGGACCGGTGTAACCCACCTCGTCGGCAACCTTCTTGATGTCGGCGGCAAAGCGCGTCTGGTCCCAACCGTTAACGTAGCCGGCGCCCATCTCGTCCATATCGACCTGGTTGCGGCTAGCGATAAACATGGGCGGGAAATCCTCGTCCTTGGCAAGCTCGAACACGGCCTGAATCAGGTTGGGGCTCATGGGGCCAATGCCGACCATGGTTGCGTGATCGCCGCTGTCCTGCAGCTTGAGCATACCCTGAACGGCCTGGCGGATGGTGAGGTTGGACATTTTGTTCTCCTTCTCCAGAGGATTTTTGACAAAAGTTCCCTGGGACCCAGATGCGGGCCCTATCAGTACGGATGGATTTTGTTGTGTAGGGGCGGTTGTGCGGAGTCAAATCCATCTCTCCGCACAACCGGAGTCCTTAAAGGTTTACTTGGCCTGCTTATCGAGCGTGGGCTTCATGGCAATCAGGATTGCAGCGGCGACCACGGAGCCGATCACGATGTCCAGGCAGAACAGCGCGACATTGTTCGTGGCAAGGGCGACGATAAAGCCACCGTGCGGGACGTAACAGTCGATACCCTGGAAGGCGGCGAGCGCCGCACCCACGGCAGAGCCGATGCAGATGCCGGGCAGGGTGTGGCCAAGATCCTTGACCGCGAAGGGAATAGCGCCCTCGGTAATGCCGATGCAGCCCATGAACAGCGCGGAGATGCCCATCTGACGGTCGGCGTCATCGAACTTGTTCTTGGCGATGAGTGCAGCGAGGCCACAGGCGATCGGGGGAATGGCGACGGCGACGCGGAACATACCGTTGGGGCCGTAGATGCCGGAGGCCATGATGGCCATGGTAAAGGTCGAAGCGGTCTTGTTGATGGGGCCACCCATATCGAAGGCGGTCATAACACCAATAACCAGGCCCAGGACGACGGCGGAGCCACCCTGCAGGCTGCCGAGCACGCTGGTGAGCCAATCCATCACAAAGCCAAGCGGCGTGGCCAGGATGTAGATGTAGGCCATGCCCAGGACGAGCGAGGTCAGAATCGGGATGATCAGGATGGGCATGATGGTCTGGATGGTGTTGTTGACCTTCCAGGTCTTCATCCAACGGACAAAGTAACCGCAGATGACAGCCATGATCATGGCGCCCAAGAAGCCGGTCGAAACGCTGTTGCCACTCGGGGTGACGACGGCGTTGTTAACCAAGTAGCCCAGAACGAAGCCAGGGGCAAGTGCGGGCTTGCCGGCCATCGAATAGGCGATGTATGCCGCAAGCACCGGAATCATCATAGAGATGCCGGCCATGCCGATGGTGTTAAGGCTCACCATCAACGGGTTGGTGACCTCCATACCGCTAGCACCAGCAGTACCGGATGCCAACGAGAAGGCGAGGAACACGCCACCGATAACGACAATGGGGATAAAATAGGAAACGCCGGTATTGAATGCATTGAGCAGCGTCTTACCCGGATCGGCAAAGATAGACTGCTTGGACGCCGGTGTCGGGGCCTGCGGGGCAGCGGAGACGGCCTTCTTCTCTGCCTTGGCCTCGGCCTTGGGCGCGTCAGCGGCGCCACCCGTCGCCTTGATGATCTCAACGGCCTGGTCGATGATCTTTACCGGATCGGCGATTACATCCGATGTGCCGACCTTCAGGAACTTACCCTCGGCCATCTTCTGCTCAAAACGATCCTCGTTCTCAACACCCACGTCGACGGACTCCAGGACCAGGTCGGCAGAATCCACGTCTTCCTGCGTCAGCTCGTTCTCGATACCCAGGCCACCCTGAGCCTCGACCTTGCACTCGATGCCACGGGCGGCGCATTCATCCTGAATCGCCTTCTGGGCCATATACGTGTGGGCGATACCCACGGTACAGGCGGCAACGCCTACGATCTTCATTGCTTCCCTCTTTTCATAGAGTTGCGTGCGCAAGACACCGTTTGCGGAGGCCTCCGGAGCATCCCCTGCCGTTTGGACTTGCTGTCTTTTCGACAAGACCAATATAGGTGCTCGTTTTTCTTAATGCCAGCTTATTTCGGTAAACGCGCAGGTCAGAGCGTTGGTTATGCGATTTAGTTACGCGTTTAACCAAAAATGAATCCTGCGATTTTGCCTTCGATTTCAAAAGTCAAGAAGTATTTGATTTTCTCGGTAGACGGCAGATGCGCATGCCGGTCACAAATTTCGACCCCACCCGTATACCGCATTTGTTGCATACTCATATGAAAGGAAAGGGTCGCTCACCAAAGCGTATCCCTCACCAAGACTCAAAGTCATCATGTTGGAAAATGCTCATCTGTCGGAAGGAGTCGCTGTGGCAAAACAGCGCGTTACGATCGCAGACGTCGCTCGAGAGGCGGGAACCTCGACGGCAAGCGTCTCGTATTACCTCAACGACAAACGAGAAAAACTTAGCGAAAAGACGCAGAACAAAATCGCGCGCGTCATTAAGGAACTCGGATACGTTCCCAATGCCCAGGCGCAAACGCTCACCGGCAAACAAACCCACGTCATCGCCATCATCATTTTGGATAACACCAACAAATGGGCGGGGCTCGTTCTCAATGGCATGGAGCAGGTCATGCTCCCCGCGGGCTACCAGACGGTCGTTTGCACGAGCAACTTTAACCCCGAGACCGAGCTCATGTACGTCGACAAGATGCTCTCGCTGGGCGTCGATGGCTTTATCATCCAACCCACGGCAAATTTCAAAGCCGTCCACGACCGCATTAGGCGCGCCGGCAAGCCGGTCGTCTTCTTCGACGCTGCCATCTATAGCCCGGGCACCAGCTGGATTAAAACCAACCTCTACGACGGCGTGTACAACGCCACGCAGGCGCTTCTCGATGCCGGCTACGAAGATTTCTTTTCCATCGCCGCCAACATGACCGAAATGCGCACCCGCATGGAGCGTTTCCAGGGATATGCCGAGGCGCTAGCCGCGAATGGACAGCTCTACAAAGCCATCCCCATCGATCACAACAAGCCGTCAATCAACGAGCTCACCGAATACTTTAAATACAAGTTCAACCCCGCCAAGCGCACGCTCATCTTCGTGCAAAACCAATGGGCACTTCCGCGCGTCTACAAGGCGCTTCAGCCCATGGTCCATCTGCTCCCACAGCAAATCGGCCTTTTGGGACTCAACTGCGAAGACTGGACCAACCTCACCACGCCAACCGTCTCCACCATCATCGAGCCCGTCGACCAGGAAGGTCGCGAAGCAGCCGAAATGCTGCTCGCCCTACTTGACGGTAGCAGCGAACCCGGCGAGCAGCGCATTCTCGAGTGCAAGCTCAACTGGCTCGACTCCACCTCGATCTAGACCGCGGGATAAATGAATCAGTAACGCCTATCCCAAATCTTGAGTATTTGTTCGATAGAACGGCCCCTGCCGGCTCCTGCTAGACTGGTAGATTCCCAACCATCTAGCCAGGAGCCGCAATGTCGCGCAAGTCCGCCTACAAGCAAGTACTTTCCATCGGCACCGCCGTGGTGCTGGGGTTTGCGCTGTTCACAGGGTCGCTCGACGGAGCCCCCAAGCTGCTGTCGCCGCAAAGCGATGAGCAGGCGGCAGCTCTGGCCGAAAAACAAAACGAAAGTCCCAGCCGCACCGACGACGAGGCAGACCTGGTTGCCCGGCTCGAATCGGGAACAGCGAGCTCCTCGGACTCTCAAAATAGCCAAAACTCTGGCGATGGCTCCGAATCCACCGCGACCAACACCAACGGCAACGTTGCCTCCGCGGACAGCGCCGCCACCCCCATCGACGAGGTGGAAAACCCCGACCTCAACCGCGCCCGCGGTGTTTATCTCAGCAGCATTCCCGACTACGCCGGCAACCCCTACATCGCCCTTCGCGCCGACAGCACGCACCCGCTCGGCACGCCGTCGTTCACGCTTGACGAGTATGAGCGTGCCACCGAAGAAGGCTGCTTTAAGAAATTCTCCAAGCTCGACAGCCTGGGCCGCACTCGCAAGGCGCTCGCCTGCGTAGGCCCCGAGTCGCTCGGACAGGGCAAGCGCGGCGACATCTCGCGTATCCACCCCGCCGGATGGCATCAGCAGCGCTACGACTTTATTCCGGGCCAGAGCCTCTACAACCGCTGCCACCTTATCGCCTGGTCGCTCTGCGGCGAAAACGCCAACCGTAAGAATCTCCTCACCGGCACGCGCTATCTCAACGAGACGGGCATGCTACCGTTTGAAGAGCAGATTCTCAACTACATCCACGACACGGGCAACCATGTGCTCTACCGCGTCACGCCCATGTACAACGAAGAGGAACTTGTCTGCCGTGGCGTGCGCCTTGAGGCGCAATCGGTCGAAGACCACGGCAAGACCCTCTGCTTCCACGTATATTGCTACAACCTACAGCTGCACGTGCAGATCGACTACGCCACCGGCCGCAACCAGGCCTCGGGGGACTAGCCCCGAGCCACGACAAGAACCGATTTGCAACCCCACCGGGGATCAAAAAGGGCCACCCCGGATTGCCCAGAGCGGCCCTTGCATCGGCATGTATGTTACAGACAACGCCACACGCTACTTGGCGCGGCCCTCCTCATAGCGCTCGACCAGTTTGGCCTGAACGTCATAGGGAACCTGCTCGTAGCCAGCAGGCTTCATGGTAAAGTCACCCGTGCCGCGCGTGATAGAGCGCAGGCGCGTCGAATAATCCGTCAGCTCTGCCAGCGGCGCCTGGGCAATGACCACGGTGTCGCCGCGCTCATCGGTCTCCATGCCCGTCACGCGACCGCGCGATGCCGAGATGTCGCCCATCACGGCGCCGGCGTAGCTCTCGGGGATAGTCACCGTGATTTCCTCGATGGGCTCCAGCACCACCGGGTCGGCATCGGCACATGCCTTGCGCAGGCCGATGCGAGCCGCCGCGCGAAACGCCATCTCGTTGGAGTCGACGCTGTGATACGAACCGTCGTACACAGCCACGCGAATGCCCGTGAGCGGGTAGCCGGCAATGATGCCGTCCTTCATGGTCTCCTGGACACCCTTGTCCACGGCGGGGATCAGCGAGCGCGGGATGCGGCCACCCACGACCTCGTCAACAAACTCATAGCCGTCGCTCGTGCCGTCGGGCCCAATGAGCGGCTCCACGCGCAGCCAACAGTCGCCATACTGACCGGCACCGCCAGTCTGCTTCTTGTGGCGACCCTGGGCGCTTGCCGTGCGGCGGATGGTCTCGCGATACGGAATGCGGATCGGCACGCTTTTGGCCACGACCTTGGTACGGTCCTCAAGACGATTGAGCAGCACCGAAACCTGCGCCTCGCCCACGGCGGAGATGATAGTCTGGCCCGTCTCCTCGTCACGATCGATGCTCATGGTTGGATCGGCCTTGCATGCCTTCTCGATAAACGTATAGAGCTTTTCCTCGTCGCCGCGGTTCTCGGCCTCGATAGCAATGCGGTACTGCGAGTTGGGGAACTTGAACGCCGCCGCCTCGACCTTGCCGGTAATCGAGAGCGTATCGCCCGTCTCGGCCGCCAGCTTGGGCGCCACGATGATATCGCCGGCATAGGCGTGACCGACCTCGGTCATGTCGCGGCCGCACATCACATACAGGTGAGCCAGACGCTCACCCTTGCGCGTACGTGCATTGATCAGCTCAAGGCCCGGCTCAAGCGTGCCCGTCAGCACCTTGATAAAGCTGATGCGACCCTGCTGCGGATCGGCCAGGGTCTTAAACACAAACGCCACCGGACGGTCATCGTCGCTCGAGATTTTGAGCGAATCACCGTCGATGAGCGGCATCTCGCCGTAGTCGGTCGGCGCCGGGAAGTACGTCGCGATGTCGTCCATCAGCGAGTTGACGCCCTGCTCCTTAATGCAATCGCCCGCAAAGACCGGCACAAAGATGCGCTCGGCGATCGCCTTGGACAACAGGCCCTCAAGCTCCTCCTGCGTCAGCGTCTCTTCGCCTTCCAGGTACTTCATCATCAGCTCATCGTCGGCCTCGGCCACCAGCTCGCACAGATGGTCGTGGGCTTCCTCGGCCTGGGCACGATACTCCTCGGGAATCTCCGACTCAACTGCCTCGGCGCCGTTGCAGTGGCGCGCCTTCATACGCACCAGGTCGATAATGCCGTCAAAGTCCTCGCCCTCGCCCCAGGGAAGGGTCACGGCGCCCAGGCGCGTGCCAAAGCGCTCTTGCAGCAGGTCCATCGTGGTCGCAAAGCTGGCCTCGGAGCGCGACAGGCGGTTTACGAACACCGCACGCGCCAGACGCAGGTCCTCGGCGGCATACCAGAGCTTAACCGTCGTAGGCTGTGGGCCGGCCTCGGCGTCGACCACAAACAGAGCCGTCTCGCAGACGCTCATCGCGGCAAAGGCGTCGCCGATAAAATCGGGGTAGCACGGGGCATCAAGCACATTGATGCGCGCGCCCTTCCAGTCGATCGGCGCGATGGTCGTCGAGATGGAAAATGCACGCTTGACCTCTTCGGGGTCATAGTCGAGCGTGGGCTTGGTGCCGTCGTGGCCGCCCAGGCGGGCGGTCTTGCCGGAAAGGTGGAGCATGGCCTCGGCGAGTGAAGTCTTGCCCACCCCGCCTTGGCCTACGAGCACCACGTTCCTTACGTTGCCGGTCTTGGGAGCACCCATGATGACCTCCTTGCAGGGCCGCGCACGATGCGCGACGCCAACGGGGAGAGTTCGCGGTCGGTGCCGTCCCGGGAGCAGCATGGTCGGCAGCCGAGCCGACTCACCCTCCAAATGTCCTATGCCACCACCCTACCCTCACGGGCGGCTGTCCATGCATACCTTTCGGCGCACGTATGAATACAGGCGGCGAGAGGAAGAGACAAGCTTGTGAGGCGATTATTGAACCCCGTCGATGCAAACAAAAAGCCGCCACAGACCGTAAGACCTGCGACGGCTTCGCCTCAATTAATAGTTGAGTAAATACCTGAGCCTATCCCTCGATACGGCTCAAGAACTCACGGGTGCGCTGCTCACGCGGATGGTCGATGACCTGCTCGGCAGGACCCTCCTCGACAATGCGGCCGCCATCCATAAAGACCACGCGGTCGGCAACATCGCGCGCAAACTGCATCGCGTGGGTCACGATTACCATCGTCATATTCTGCGCGGCAAGGTCTTTAATGACATGCAGCACCTCGGCCGTCAGCTCGGGATCGAGTGCCGAGGTTGGCTCGTCAAAGAATAAGATTTCCGGATCGAGCGCCAGGGCGCGGGCAATACTCACGCGCTGCTGCTGACCGCCCGAAAGCTCACACGGCACCTTGTTCTCGTTGCCCGTCAGCCCCATTTGCGCAATCAGCTCTTGGGCGCGGGCTTCCGCCTGCTCGCGCGGACGCTTAAGCGCGCGAATCGGCGCATCGGTGATGTTTTTCATCACGGTATAGTGCGGGAACAGATTGTAGTTCTGAAACACCAAACCAAACCGCGAGCGCGCCTGTTTAGGTACATCGCCCTTTGCGTACACCGCGCCCGAACCCGCATCCGTCGCGACAGCAAGGTCGCCAAACGAGAGCGAGCCGCCGTCGAGCGTCTCGAGCAGCGTGGCGCAGCGCAGCAGCGTGGACTTACCGCCACCCGAAGGTCCGATAATCGCCACGACCTCGCCGCGCTTAACCTCAAGCGAGATATCCTTGAGCACCTCATTGCCGCCAAACGCCTTACGCGCGTTCGTTATATTCATTACCGAACTAGTCATGGTAGTAATCCAATTTTTTCTCTGCGGCGCCCAGCAACATCTCGACCACAAAGTTAAAGACCCAGTAGATCAACGCCGCAATCGCAAACGGCACCATGCTCACCTGCGAGGCGACCAGCGCCTTGGCGGTCGAGAACATTTCACCCACGCCGATGGCAAACGCCAGCGACGTGTCCTTGACCAGCGTGATGATCTCGTTGCCCATTGCCGGCAAAATGCGCTTGGCGACCTGCGGCATCACAATGTACAAAAACGTCTGCAGACGAGAGTAGCCCAGTACCTCGGCGGCCTCGTATTGACCGCGCGGAATGGACTGCAGGCCCGAGCGATAGATCTCGGCAAAGTAGCCGGCGTAGTTAATGATGAACGCCACGACGCACGCCGTCCACTTGGAATCGGGCGTGAGCGAAATGCCAAACACGTAGTACGGAGCAAAGTAAATGGCAAACATCTGCAGCATGAGCGGTGTGCCGCGCATGACCGAAATGTAGATGCGTGCAATCCAGCGGAGCGGCGCAATTTTGCTCATGCGCATAAACGCCACGGGGATTCCCAGCGGAATCGACCCGAGCAGCGTCAGCACAAACAGCTGCAAACTGACCAAGAATCCCTGGCCAAGCATCTGCATCATGACCTGAATAGACATTACTTGAGCACCCAATTATCGAAAGACAGACCGTAATCTGCATATTTATCGCAGAGGTCCTTGACCGTGCCATCCTCGTAGAGTGCCTTGAGCGACTCGGTCACGGCATCGGCGGACTTGGTTTCGCCCTTCTTAAAGCCAACGGCGTAGTGCTCGCTGGACAGCGGCTTGTCGAGCTGCGTATAGGCATCGGGCTTGGCGGCAAGCTGATACTGAGCGATCGAGAGGTCACAGGCAACGGCATCGACCGCGCCGCTCTCGAGCTGCATAAAGGCCGTGTTGTACTCGCCGATCGTGTCGAGCGTGGCAAACGTCGCCGCCAGATCCTTCTGGTCACCCTCGAGCACATCCTGCGCAGCGGAATCGGTCTGGGTAATCACGGTCTTGCCGGCAAGATCGTCCCAGCTCTTGATGCCCGCATCCTTCTTTACCACCAGCACCTGCTCGTTGAGCATGTACGGCTCGGAGAACGTGTAATCGTCCTCGCGACCCTCCATGGTAAAGCCGTTCCAGATGCAGTTGATGGCACCCGAGTTGAGCAGCGTATCCTTGGCGTCCCAGTCGATGGCCTCGTATTTGACCTCCCAGCCCTGCTTATCGGCAACAGCCTTGGCCAGATCGAGATCAAAGCCGGTGTACTCGCCATCGTCGCCCACAAAGCCGTACGGAGGATAGGACTTATCAAAGCCCACCACGAGCTTCTGGGACTCGGCGGCGCCCTTCACATCCTTTGCCGCGGTAGATCCGGCAGCAGAGCCCTTATCGGCACCGCCGCAGCCAACCAGGCCAAGGCCCAGAACCGTAGCGAGTGAGCCGGCTAGACCAACAAACTGACGACGAGACATATCGGTATTCATGGTATTCCCCCTTGATGGCACTTTAGTTAGGTAAAGTGAGTCGTGTAACGTCCAGAATCATACACTTTAGCGTGATAGAGCACAAGGCGAGTTTGCCCGCCGCGTGAGGGGTGTGGGGGTTAAGTTTCCTGCTCTACAGTCCTGCTCACGACGGAGGCCACATTAAGTGGCCTCCTGTTCGTGCGGAACTCGCGATAAACTTAACCCCCACACCCCTCACGCGGCGGGCAACCGTCGTTGGGCTTATCACTGACACGAATAAACCGCTTGTATATCGTCTGCTAGCTTGGCACGGTACAATACTTGCAGCTTTAATTCATGAATTAGTGGAGTTATTGATGGCAGAATCTCGTGCGGAGCGTAGGGCTCGTCGTGCTTTGGTAGAGGCGGCTGAGGGGTTGAAGGAGGAGAAATCTTCTACGAAATCCAAGTCTTCCAAAACTGCAAAAAGCAAATCGACCAAGAGCAGAACTAAGGCCAAGCGTCCCGGCTCTCGTCAGGGCGAGGACAAGTCACCTCAGACTCGTTCCAAGCGCCCGCATAAAGATCCGGTTTCGTCTGCGCGTAAGGCTGTGGACCCCAAGTCTCCCTGTTCGATCATGAAATCTTGCGGTGGGTGCACGGCGCTCAATCGTCCTTATAAAAAGCAGTTGGCAGCTAAGCAGGCTGCCATGGGGGAGCTTTTTGCTTCGCTTTGTGAGCGCGAGGGTATCGCCGTTGATCCTATTCGCGGTATGGGCGTCACCCTGGGCGACCCGGGTAAATATCCTGCGCCGCGCGGCTTTCGCCATAAGGCTGCCACTCCCTTTGCTCCCGGTAAGGAGGGCGCTGTCCGTTGCGGTTTCTTTGAGCGCGGCACGCACAAGATCGTTGCCGTACCCGAATGCCCCGTCGAGGCACCGGGCGCCCGTCAGATTCTCAACGGCATCGCACGCGAAGCTGAGCGGCTGCATATTCCCGCCTTTAATGAGGACAAGCATCTTGGTTTGCTTCGCTATGCCGTCGTCCGCTGCGGTTGGCGTACAGACCAGGTCATGGTTACGCTCGTGACCGCCGAGCGTGACTTACCGCATGCGCAGGAGTTCTTTGAGGCCGTCGCGGCGCTCGATCCGCATATCGTCACCGTTGCTCAAAATATCAATGGCCGTCCCGGTAACGTCATCTTGGGTGAGGAGACTCGTATCGTTTATGGCGCCGAGTGCATGCGCGACCAGCTGCTCGGTTGCGAATTCGATATCTCCCCTACCGCGTTCTATCAGACCAATCCGCAGCAGACCGAGCTGCTCTATCAGCTCGCGATTGACGGCATGGACCTGCAGCAGGGTGACATTCTTATGGACGCGTACTGCGGCAGCGGCACCATCGGTCTGTGCGCCGCGAAGGATGCCCAGGACAGAGGTGTCGGCATTATGCTGCTCGGCGTGGAGCGCAACCCGGCGGGCATTGCCGACGCACGTCGCAATGCCGAGCTCAACGGCCTCACCCGCAGCGCTTGGTTTATGGCCGACGACGCCACCGACTACATCTTGGACGCCGCCGATAACAACGAGCGCGTCGACGTTCTCTCCATCGACCCGCCGCGCGCCGGCTCCACGCCCGAGTTTCTTGCTGTCTCTTATACACATCTCCGAGCCCACGAGAC
>URWM01000017.1 GCA_900551655.1 uncultured Collinsella sp. | reverse complement strand
CTTCGTCGGCAGCGTCAGATGTGTATAAGAGACAGGCCCTGGACCGCCGAATCGGGAAGCACGGGCTCGGCAAAAGAGTAGAGAACGCGACCACCACAAAGGTGCCCCTTTGCGGTGGTTTTCAGTCTGTCTCGATCTGTAACATCTGGGCCGTTAAAAGTGGGCTTGGTGTTGCAGATTTAGATTATCGATTCGGGTGTCTTCTGTTTATCTCGATCTGTAACAGGTGGACCCTTATTTGCCGAGTAGTTGTTACAGATTTAGATAAACGGGCGCCGCTGAGCATTTCATCTCAATCTGTAACATCTGGGGTCAAAAACGGCCGCTAGATGTTACAGATCGAGACAGATGAGCGCCGGAGTCGAAAATCACCACAAAGGTGCCTGTCCCCTTTGTGGTGGTGGGGGGCGGGCTCGATGTTATTGTGATCGCTGGGCAGCATTTTAATGAATGTCTCTACAGGATTTCATCTGGGGTGGCGGGTTTGGTTGTTTTGGGGATGCCGAGTTTGGACGACGCGAAATCGTCAACATTGTCCTTAATTCCGTCTTTGGTGTAGACAGTGACCATATAGGTGCTGTGTCCGAATTCGCCCTTGTCGCGTGTTGCCCAGGCATCCCAGTAGGCGGCCCCGTTTCGCCCTTTGATTTTTCCGACACGGCGGAGTTCTGTTCGCTTTAATTTCTGGTTGCTATAGATGGTTCGACCGGCCTCCTCGGTGAGCCCGCACTGTCCAAGCATCTTGTCGAGGACTTGGTTCATGTGGCGCTCATCGGTGTTTGGTGCGTAGTCGTAGGCGAGGGTGATGAAGTCGAGTGGCTGGTCGTCGATTAGATAGTTTAGCGTCTGAGGTCCAAGGCAGAAATAGGGGGAGCATCCGTCGATCTGACCGAGCAGTGGCAACTTTGACTGCCAACTTCCGGTGGGAATTGCATATTCGTAGAACACGCCACGGCAGACAAAGGAGAGCGAGGTGGCACGCGAGCCGGCGTCGATCATCCCGCAAAGATCGAAGGGCGAGGCGATACCAAAAGAAAAGGGCGTGATGACGATAAGGAAGAGCATCACGATGGGTATGGCGAGAATGGCGATGACGTTGCGACCGGTGGAATGAGACGGCTTCATATGCGCTCCTCGAGACAAAGATCTGTTGAGGATAGGCAGAAATGGATATGTTCAGAGAACAATTCAAGTTTAATCTCATGGCGCGAGATGGTCGACCGTTAGCGTCGAAAACCACCACAAAGGTGCCTGTCCCCTTTGTGGTGGTGGGGAGTGGACGGCTTCTTTTGGTGATAGTGTTAGCTGGAGGTATCATTAGGGCACATGGCGCGGGTTTGCATTGTGGGGTGTTTTGCCGTGAGCCGTTCTGCCCGTATTGGATTGATTGTCTTGGCGCTTGCGATCGCTGTGGTTGGCGCGGGCGCTGTCGGTATGGCATTTCTACCTGCTGCGGTGACGGAGCCGGTGGTCAAGCCTGTGACTCAATCTGTCGAACTTCTGACCGGCGACGACAAGCCCGAGACCATTACCGTTGATTTTGATGAGCAGCCGGCTGTGCTGGGTATTAGTAATTATCCGCGTATTCAGCTTGGGGCCATGCGCTATACCACGGATACAAGCCTGATCGATAGGGCGTCCGAGCTACTCAAGGGCAAAACATTTAAGCGTTGGTACGGATATGCGTCCTATCGGGCAAAAGCGAACGACATGGTTGGCGGATGCCACTCGTCCATCGAGCTGGACACTGCAAACGGCGCAAAGTTATGTGATGTCTCGTACGATCCGGGCTACGAGGGCAATGAGGGTCCGGGCATCTACATCATGGACGGCGATGTCGCCTATGTCATGGAGGGCGACCAGAGCGAGCTCAACGATTTTATGGGTCAGTGTATCCAAGATGCCTATAAACAGACCTGCTTGCCTGACCCGCAGACTGCACGCGATAGTGGGTCTGCCCGTACATGGCTGTTCGAGGATGAGATGCCCTGGACCGTCGAATCGGGAAGTACGGGTTCGGCGAAGGAGTAGAGACCGCGACCACCACAAAGGTGCCTGTCCTCTTTGTGGTGGTTTTCGGTCTGTCTCGATCTGTAACATCTTGGCCGCTAAAAGTGGGCCTGGTGTTACAGATTTAGATTTTCGATTCGGGTGTCTTCTGTTTGTCTCGATTTGTAACAGATAGAGCTCTATTTGCTGACTAGATGTTACAGATTTAGATAAACGGGTGCCGCTGGTCATTTCATCTCGATCTGTAACATCTAGAGCCATAAACAGCCGCTAGATGTTACAGATTGAGATAGTAAGGGGACGAGGCCGTAGCGGGTGAGCGCACCTGCTCCCTATCTTTCAATCACTCAGAAAATCTTATATATAGAGACTTAGATTTGTGTATAAGATCGCGTAAAGCTGGCAACAATACTTCTCGAACAACGTGAAGCCGCCCCGTAGGGCGGCCGCCCCAAGAGAGGTGATTCCATGAGAATCGATAAGCTAGCAATGACGTCGCGCGAGGCGCTGCAGACCGCCATGAGCACGGCTGCCGATGCACAGGCCGGCGCGGTGGAGCCGATCCACCTGCTGTCTGCCCTGCTCGGTGCCGGCGAGCGCAATATCTCCGTGATCATCGAGCGCATCGGTGCCGACCCGGCTCAGCTCGCACGCTCCACACAAGATGCCATCGACCATGCGCCCAAGGTGTCGGGCGAGGGTCAGCAGATGGGCCTGTCCAACGAGCTCGTTCGCGTGATCGAGAAGGCCGAGAAAAAGGCCACCAAGATGGGCGACAGCTTTGTGGTGACCGAGCATCTGCTGATGGCACTTGCCGAGGACAAGGGTGAGGCGGGTCGCGTGCTGCGTGACGCCGGCGTGACCAAGGAGCGCATCGAGCAAGTCTACGAGGAACTGCGCGGCGATGACCGCGTGACGTCTGCCGAGGACAAGACTCAGTTTGAGGCGCTGGAGCAGTACGGCCGCAACATCTGCGACCTCGCCCGCGCCGGCAAGCTTGACCCGGTCATCGGCCGTACCGACGAGATCCGCCGTACCATTCAGGTCCTGTCCCGCCGCACCAAGAACAACCCTGTGCTCATCGGCGAGCCGGGCGTCGGCAAAACTGCTATCGTCGAGGGCATCGCCCAGCGTATCGTGGCCGGCGACGTGCCGAGTACGCTGCGCGACCGCGACCTTATCGAGCTCGACATGAGCGCGCTGGTCGCCGGCGCTAAGTACCGCGGCGAGTTCGAGGACCGCTTGAAGGCCGTGCTCAAGGAAGTGCAAAAATCCGAAGGCAAGGTCATCCTGTTCATCGATGAGCTCCATACCATCGTGGGCGCGGGTGCCACCGAGGGCTCCATGGACGCCGGCAACATCCTCAAACCGGCGCTCGCTCGTGGCGACCTGCACGCGATCGGCGCGACCACGCTCGACGAGTACCGCAAGTACATCGAGAAGGACGCGGCGCTCGCCCGTCGTTTCCAGACCGTGATGGTCAGCGAGCCTACCGTCGAGGACACCATTTCAATCCTGCGTGGCCTGAAGGAGAAGTACGAGATCTTCCACGGCGTGCACATCACCGATAGCGCGCTCGTGGCCGCCGCCGATCTCTCCGATCGCTACATCGCCGACCGCTTTCTGCCCGACAAGGCCATCGACCTGGTCGACGAGGCCGCAAGCCGTCTGCGCATGGAGCTCGACAGCATGCCGGTCGAGATCGACGCCACCACGCGTCAGCTCACCCAGCTGCAGATCGAGGAACAGGCGCTCATGAAAGAGACCGATGACGCCTCCAAGGAGCGTCTGGAAGCCCTGCGCCAGGAGATTGCCGAAGTCCAAGAAAAGCTCAACGTGCAAAAGGCCGGCTGGCTCAACCAAAAGAACGCCATCGACCACGTGCAGGAGCTTAAGGGGCAGCTTGACGCGGCCAAGAGCGAAGAGGAGCGCGCGACGCGTAACGGCGATCTGGGCCGTGCATCCGAGCTGCGCTATGCCGTGATCCCGGGTCTGCAGCAGCAGATTCAGGAGTCCGAGGCCGCGCTCGAGGCGCAGAAGGAGCAGGATGGCGAAGGCCTCAACGAGCAGGTGACCTCCGATGAGATCGCCGAGGTCGTGAGTGCCTGGACCGGCGTGCCCGTGTCCAAGATGATGCAGGGCGAGCTCGACAAGCTGAAGGGCCTGGAGGGCGAGCTGCATAAGCGCGTCATCGGTCAGGACGAGGCCGTCTCCGCTGTCGCCGCAGCCGTGCGCCGCAGCCGCGCGGGTCTCTCCGATCCGGACAAGCCCATCGGCAGCTTCTTCTTCCTGGGCCCCACCGGCGTGGGCAAGACCGAGCTCGCCAAGGCGCTGGCCGAGTGCCTGTTCGACGACGAGCGCGCACTCGTACGTATCGACATGTCCGAGTACATGGAGAAGTTCAGCGTCCAGCGCCTGATCGGTGCGCCTCCGGGATACGTGGGCTACGACGAGGGCGGCCAGCTCACCGAGGCCGTGCGTCGTCGTCCGTACTCCGTGATCTTGCTTGACGAGATGGAGAAGGCTCATCCGGATGTCTTCAACGTGCTGCTGCAGGTGCTCGACGACGGTCGTCTGACCGATGGTCAGGGTCGTCAGGTGTCCTTCAAGAACACGATCATCATCATGACGTCTAACGTGGGTTCCAAGGCCATCGCCGAGCTTTCCGGCAAGGACGAGGAGGAGATGCGCCATCAGGTCAACGCGGCCATGGCTCAGACCTTCCGCCCCGAGTTCCTCAACCGTATCGACGATATCGTGGTGTTCCATCCGCTCGGCATGGCGCAGATCGAGAAGATCGTCGACATCCAGCTTGCCGACGTCCGCGCGCGTCTGGCCAAGGAGCGCATGACGCTTGCCATCACCCCGGCAGCCAAACAGATGCTCGCCGTGGGCGGCCTGGACCCCGTGTTCGGTGCCCGTCCGCTCAAGCGCCTGGTCCAGCGCGAGGTCGTGGACGCCATCGCCGCCGCCATCATCGACGGCACGGTGCGCGAGGGCGATCAGGTGACGGTCGATGTCGACAAGGACGGCGGCTTTACCGTCGTGTGCGACAACACGCCGGCGGCCACCTACGAGGTCCCCGACGCCGAGTAGATTTTGGGCATGCCTTAAAATCTGCCTTTAGAGCCGAACGCCAAGGGCGGCGGATCCAATTGGGTCCGCCGCCCTTTTTCGTGCGACAATCGATAATGTTGAACACGATTGCATGGCAAGGAGATATGCAGATGAAAGACGAGAACAAGACGAACGCACTGGCGACCGATGCCGCACCCGCCGCACCCAAGCCTGCGCCCAAGCCGGCACCCAAGCCGCGCGACCCCTACATCCGTGCCGAGAACGAGGATGACGACGGCTACGATCCTTATAGCGATCGTCGCCCCGAGCGCGAGCCCCTCTTCGAAGCCGACCCCTGGCGTTAAGTAGCTCATTTGGGACGGGGCTTTTTTAGCTACTTTGTTTTCGGCTAGAGGCGTTCATGCCTGCCCCCCTCGGCCGCTCGATATCCTCCGGGAGGGGCCACTAATAGAAAACTTGCTTATCCATTAATCAAGATACGCATAATCTTGCTCTCCTGCTAATCAAGAATCGTTATAATCTTGATTAGCAGGAGAGCAAGATTGGAGAATTATGGCATTCAACGACTTGGTGGCTCAAAAAATAAAGGACTTTGAGCAACAGGGGATTCCGCAGGTCTTTGAGCGCGACCTTGATCTGGGCAACCCGCAGGAGCCAAAGCGCGACAACATCGTATATGTGATTGTGGGCGCCCGTCGTTGTGGAAAGACGTATCGCCTGTATCAGGAGATACGGCGGCTTCAGGGCCAAGGCGTCGAGCTTGACCGGATGCTATATTTCAATTTTGAGGATGAGCGCTTGCGTCCGTATGAGCCATCGCTACTAGCGGACGTGCTCGATACATTCTATGCACTATATCCTGCTGCTCGAGGCGAGGGCGCCTACCTTTTCTTTGACGAGATCCAGGAAATACCCGAATGGGGTGCGTTTCTGCGACGCGTGGTCGATACGGAGAAGGCGACCGTTTACGTGACGGGATCTTCTTCTAAGATGCTGTCCTCAGAACTTAAGAGCGAGTTCAGGGGCCGTTCTCTTGTGCGAGAGCTTTTTCCGTTGAGTTTTTCGGAATACGTCCGATATAAGACGGGGAGCGTTCCTGAGTCGAACGCACCCTTCTCCTCGAGCGATGCAGCGTTGCTCCGACACCATCTGGTCGGATATCTCGAGCGAGGGGGATTCATCGCGACACTTGAGCAGACGCCCGCAGACGCGATTCAGCTGCTACAGGAATATGCGTCGCGAACGGTCGCCATGGACGTCGTTGAACGTTACGACGTCAAGAACCCCCGTTTGGCCTCGCTGTTTCTGGCGCGGTGCATGGCATCTTCGGGACGAGAGCTGTCAGTGAACAAAGTGTACAACGAGTTCAAGAGCAGACAGATATCCGTCAGTCGAAATACGCTCAGCGACTTACTTGAGTATTACGAGGACGCCTACCTGCTGTTTTCGGTGCCGGAGTTCACGCGTTCGCTTGCAAATAATACGCGGTCTGCGTCTAAGGTCTACGCCGTCGATCCTGCGATGTTCGGAGCGTTCTCCCCCGCATCGGCATTGGATCATGGTCAGAGGCTCGAGACCGCGGTGTTCAATGCGCTCAGAAGAAGGACCCCCGCCGTGCGGCCCGGTTCGGTTTGCCGCCTGCTGATTAAAGATAAGAATAAAAGCCATGAGGTGGACTTTGTGGCTGGGGATGCACTGCTCATGCAGGCTTACGGCCTGATTCAGGTAAGTGTGGATATGACAAGCGAGAAAACGCGCGAGCGCGAAATTGCCGCGCTCGATGCCGCGATGGCCCAGTTTGATCTTGGCGAGTCGGTAATCGTTACCATGGATGAGCAGGCCGATATTCCATGCAAACACGGCGTGGTACATGCTGTGCCCGCATGGAAGTGGCTCCTTTCCTAATCGTCTATGGATTTGCGAGGCCAGGACTCAGGTGTCATGGTCCGCTAGTTCTGGGCCTTGATGCTCGGCAGGAGAATCTGGGCGAGGTAGTCGGTCTCAAGTTTGGTCGCGGCGTCTGCCTTGCCGTCTTTGCCGACCAGTACGTTCTTGATCTGGCTATAGGTGTAGCGGTTACCGGTCGTGAGCTCGACAAGCTCAATGGCCGTGTCCATGGGGTAGGTTGACACGGGATTCTGCGTCCGTCCGTTGATGGTCTGGGGCACCACGTACGGATAGACGGGGCCGCTGGCGTAGACGGTATAACCGTTGCCTAGATTGGCCGCACCCAAAACCGTATCGCCCTCATCGGGCGCAAAGCTCTCGCCCTCGCGCACCGCGACGAGCGTCACAATCGGCGTATCGCTGTCGCCGGCAAGATAGATGCATAGCGTGCTGCCATTTTGCCAAGTCTCGACCTTGCCGTACCACTCGACGGGGATATCGAGCTGGTAGAGGTCGGTAGCCTTGTGGCGAGCGTCAGCATCGCGGGCTGCCTGTGCCTTTTGCGCGCTCACGACATTGACGGCGGCGTCGCGCCGCGCGGTTGCCGCCTGCTGGAGCACTTTGGCAGCCGCGGCGGAGCTCGTGCCTCCCTCCTCGGCATACTTGGCGGCGGCATCGATCTGGTCGTCAGTCACCGTGTCGGCCGAAGGCACCTTGAGCCTAAAGGCGGCCTGGCTGCTTAGGTCCTGTCCGTCGCTCTTGATCGTGACCTGCGCCTTGGTGGTCGGCACGGTATAGACGGTGCCGTCGGACGCGATGGGGGAGGCAGCGATGGAGAGCGTGTAATCGCCGGGCAGCAGTTTGATGCCACGGCCGTGTTCGTCAACATAGAGCGTTTCGCTCACGGAGGAGCCATCAGCGTCCTGACCGCTCACCTGTACGGGAATCTTGGAGCCGGTGGAACAGTCGAGGCCCGCGGCATGCACGCCAATCTGCACCGACATCATCGTGTGGGCATTGGCGGCGACAGCGGCAGCCTGCTCTTGCTGATATCCGTTCCAGGCAGCATAGCCTGCGCCGCCGGCGACGAGCGCGACGGCCACAACGCCGGCAACCATCAGGTTGCGGCGCTTGGGCGACATCTTGCGATGACGAACCTCGGCTTCGCGTGCCGAAGGAACGGACGGCAGGGGAATATCGCCCATGGCGATGGTCTCGTCCACGGCAGGCGCAGAGCCTAAGCCAGGGAGCTCGCGGGTCAGCGAATCTTCGGCCGGCAAGTTGTCGAGCAAGATGGTTTCCTCGTTCGTGTCGGATTCGGGCTGGTCGTCGGCCTCGCATTCGGAATCCTCGTGCCCCGCCCCGTCTTCGGTGGTCGCGGCGCCATCGTCTTTTGCATCCTGATCATCGGGCTGTGCCTCGATTTCCGGCTCATCCTGCACATCAACGCTCGAATCGTCAAACGCAACATCGTCAAGCGAAATCCGGTCTAGGCTCTCCAGGGCCTCGGCACACGCTTCTGCATCTTGGGCCGCATCCTCTTGGCCCATCGTCTCATCATTCATACATCCCCCAAGCTCAATATCGGGACAACAATGTACCCAAAAACAGGGTCATATAGAGCTGTCAGGCGATCGGAAATCTGATTTTATCTGTGCGAGAGGTTTTGAATGTGTGCGTGGATGCGCGCAACAACAAAAAGCCCCCGGAAAGCGGACAAATCGCTTTCCGGGGGCATGCAATACGTTGCATTGCGCGGAGTCGGCCAGGCGGCTTCACATTCAAGCGGCGTTCGCGCCAGGCATGTTACTCGGCGTGTGCGTAATCCACCTTGGCGCGGCGGGCGGTAGCCTTCTCCCAGTCGCTGGTGCCCTCAAAGACATCCTGCTTGTAGGGATTGCGGCCGAGCTTCTTGGCGCGGTAGGCGATGTAGATGATCGCGGCGACGTTGGCGACCAGCGCGGCAATCGAGACCGCGGTGGCGGCGCCGGGGTCGAGCGTGGAGTGGGTCACAAAGATGGACTCCTCCTGGAAGTACGGGAACACCTGGGCAAACATGCACCAAATGGCCAGCGTAAAGGCGCGGTTCTGGATCCAGCCGCCCTTGTTCCAGATAAAGGCGGCGACGGTGGGCGCCAGCAGCAGCGCAAAGCCGCAGAACCAGGAGTGGGTGGGCAGGCAGTTGTAGGTGTAGCAGAAGTTCCAGATATCGTAGGCGATGATGTAGACCCAGGTCATGTCGGGCCACAGCATGTCGGTCTTGTCCTCGGAGGCGTAGACGCTCCACCAACCGGTCATGCAGAAGATGTTGATGATACCGGCGATGCCGTTGAACACGTTGTTCCAGCCGGCCAACTGCGTAGCACCTTCGGAGGTGACCCAGGTGGACTGGCCCAGGACAAAGAAGTGATAGGCGCTCTCGAAGTCGGACACGACGGCGATCATGATGTTGATGGCGACGATCACAAACGGCCATGCGCGGAACCAGTGCGCCTTGCCGATCTTGCCCCACTGATACTTAATGGCGATGAAGCCCCAGCAACCGGCCAACGCCGCGTAGACCTTGGCGTAGTGGAACCAGCTGTTCTGGTACACATGGGTGGGGTTGGTGAGCGCCCACTCGGCACCCTGCGAAACGCCGACGGCGATGGCGACGCAGTAGATGGTCATGGCCAGCGGAGCCACGCCAAAGATGATGGCCGCGCCGAGCTTGGTGCGGCGGCCGACCTCGTTGAGCACGATCAGGCCGATAAAGACCATGGCCCAGCCGGCCCAGTGGATAAGGGTATCGCTACCCCAAACATCGAACAGCATGCTGCTCTCCTTTCACACGCCCGCGGCCCCTCTTCTGATCGCGGGCAGTTTGGCCAAATGTCGTCAGTTCTGGGGCTTGCGCTCCGGATACTTGGCGGTATAGCCCTCGATGTGGAGTGTCGAGGCGATGATTTCCTTGACCGTCTCGTCGGGCACATCGGGGTGCGTGCGGATATACATCAACAACCCCATGATGAGGGTGTAGAACGTCTCGTAGACATGGTCGATGCGTAGCTCATGATGGGCGACAAAATCCACCACGGTGGTGTCGCAGATATACTGCGCCACGCGTTGGACCACGTTGTGCAAAAAGCCGCCGTAGAGCGCGCCACTGCTTGAGGTGAGCGTACTCGGCAGTTCGTGGCCGCTGGCGACCAGACGCTTAAAGAGCGGGGCGACGGTGTCGAGCGCCCCCTCGATGTCGCCAACCGTGCGGCCGGCGTTCCACTGCTCGAGCTCGGAGATAAAGCCGTCGATCGCCTCGTCCATAACAGCGGTGACGGCGGCGTCCATATCGGCGAAGTAGTGGTAGAACAGTGAGCGCGTGCAGCCGGCTCGCTTGGTCACGGCCGAGACGGATAGATGCGACACGCCCAGCTCAGAGCTTACGGTGCGCACGGCATCGAGAATCTCGCGACGGCGTTCGTCTCCCGTCAGGCGCTTTGCCGTGCTATCGGACGCAAGAGTGGCGTCGGCCACAGGGATATCTGCGTACGTGTCGCCCATGTTTTGCCGCCTTTCATCCTCTTTTGCCTGACCGTTCGCCTAACAGTCTTGAATATTGTTGACGGTTCGTCAATACTGTTTTTGACACAATGTCAACAATAACGGGTGAACGGCGTGGGGGCATGTCGAGCCCGTAAAAAGAGGGGCGCTGCGTGCCTGCCAGGCTGCGGCAAGAGAAGGGACGACTATGATTCTCAACGGACCGGGGATTAGCTACACCGAGCCCGATATCGGCGCGGAGTTTGTGCCGCCGCTGCCGGAGCATCCGCGCGAGGCAATCGTCAAGCTGTGCGAGCACTGCACCAATCGTCTGCTGCATCGCGACGAGCTGCTGGGCTACGAGTACTGGTCGTTTGCCGAGGCCGCGACTGACGAGCAGGCCGAGGTACTCTGCAAGATGAAGATGCGCCGTCCCTACACGCTGCCCGAGATGGTCAAGCTCACCGGCATGCCCGAGGCCCAGATCGAGAAGATGCTCGACGACATGAGCTACACGGGCTTGCTCGAGTACAACTGGGAAAACCCCGAGCGCGCCAAGCAGTGGGTGCTGCCCATGTTGGTGCCGGGTTCTGCCGAGTTCCTCAACATGCGCGTGAGCCAGCTCGAGGAGCATCCGGTCTATGCCAAGTTTTTTGAGCAAGCGTCTAAGGGACCGCTGTCCAAGGCCACGCCGATGGTGCCGCCCGGCGGCGCTGGCATCGGCATGCACGTCATTCCGGTCGAGAAGGCCATCGATGCCGCGAGCACGTCGGTGCCGATCGAGCATATCGAGCATTGGCTCGACAAATACGAGGGTAAGTATGCCGCTAGCACCTGCAGCTGCCGCGCGAGCCGTCGCGTGATGGGTGAGGGCTGCGCCGACGACCCGGCCGATTGGTGCATCGCCGTGGGCGATATGGCCGACTACGTGGTCGAGACCGATCGTGGCCATTACGTGACCCGCGACGAGGTTTACGACATCTTGCGCCAGGCCGAGGACAACGGCTTTGTGCACCAGATCACCAACATTGACGGCGAGAACAAGATCTTCGCCATCTGCAACTGCAACGTCAACGTGTGCTACGCCCTGCGCACCTCGCAGCTGTTCAACACACCCAACCTGTCGCGTTCGGCCTATGTCGCCAAGGTCGAGAAGGATAAGTGCGTGGCCTGCGGTCGCTGCGTTGAGGTGTGCCCGGCTGGTGCCGCCAAGCTCGGTCAGAAGCTCTGCAGCAAAAAGGCCGGCGGACAGGTGCCCGAGTATCCGCGCCAGGAGCTGCCCGATGCCACCAAGTGGGACCACACCAAGTGGTCGCCCAACTACCGCAACGAAAACCGCATCGAGACGCATGAGTCCGGCACCGCTCCCTGCAAGACGGCCTGCCCCGCGCATGTTGCCGTTCAGGGCTACTTAAAGCTTGCGGCGCAGGGTCGCTATGACGAGGCCCTAGCACTCATTAAGCGCGAGAACCCGCTGCCCGCTATCTGCGGCCGTGTGTGCAACCGCCGCTGTGAGGATGCCTGCACCCGCGGCCGTGTGGACGCCGCCGTGGCTATCGACGAAGTCAAGAAGTTTATCGCCCAGCGCGATCTGGATGCCGCGACCCGCTATGTCCCACCTGTGGTGACCCCGACGCGTGCCGGCGGCTTCGACCAGAAGGTCGCCATCATCGGTGCCGGTCCGGCTGGCCTGTCCTGCGCTTTCTACCTGGCCGAGAAGGGCTACAAGCCCGTCGTGTTCGAGAAAAACGAGCGCCCGGGCGGCATGCTCACCTACGGCATTCCCAGCTTTAAGCTGCAGAAGGATGTTATCGAGGCCGAGGTCGAGGTTATTCGCCTGATGGGTGCCGAGTTCCGCTATGGCGTGGAAGTCGGTCGCGACGTGACGCTCGACGAGCTGCGCGCGCAGGGCTTTACGATTGGAAGCAACTTGCAGGGGATTAGTTTGCGTTAACAATTTTGAGAGTAGAACCGGAGGTGTCATTGAGATTGCCGTTGCTGTTGATGAAGGCTAAGAACACCGCAACCCAGTCCAGCAGAGGACCATCCTCGACCGTGGCAGTGACATCCTTTGTCCCGTGCAAAACCATTTTCACAGAGCAAGGTTCTGCATCATCCTCGCCGAGATTGTTAATTGCCTGCTGCGCAACCTCGGCCAGCGCAGACAGGAATTCTACATGCTCGGAAGAACTATCAAAGATAATCAAAACTTGTTCAACGATGCCGTCATCAAACTGATAATGCCAATTTTTATCACCGATGCCGGAAAAAATGTACTCCTTATCGCCAAGGAAGAAGCTGACCGATGTAATGTTCAGTTCTTCATCTGCGGTATAGGTAATCCACGTCCGGAAAGTGCCATAGGGCGTTTTTTCGTAGTAATCGTGGACTAAAATGTCTGATTCAAAGCTGCTGTACCGGGTGCTGCTTTCCAGCTCATGCGTAAAAGAACGATCGGAAACGGAGAGGATGGTCGTGATGAAAGCGCAGTCTTGGTCGCTGTCCACGGAAATCTCAAAGAATTCGCTGTTTTCTTTGACATACGAGAAGTCAAACTTTGATTCCGCGAGCGCCGGGGCGCAGAGGGAGACGAGCAGGATGGCAGACAGCAGGAACGAAAGTACCTTTTTCATGGGGAAACCTCCTTTGCCAGAATAAAAATGTATTGGAAACATATGAGCTATTTTGCAATATTAGTATACAGCGGTTACG
>URWM01000016.1 GCA_900551655.1 uncultured Collinsella sp. | reverse complement strand
AATTTCTTGCCGTAGCCCTTCGTCACCAGGCGCGGGTCGGCCAAGATGAGCACGCCGCAATCGGTCGATGAACGAATGAGGCGACCAGCTGCCTGCTTGACCTCGAGCACGGCCTCGGGCAGCGAATAGCGTGCCCAAGCGCGGTCTTCACGCAGATTGCGCTCACATGAGAGCGGGTCTGTGGGGCTCGAGAACGGCAGCTTGGGGATGATGACGCAGCGCAGCGTCTCGCCGCTGGCGTCGAACCCCTCCCAAAAGGCCTTAAGCGCAAAGAGCGACGAGGTCGGTTCGTTGATAAAGCGATCGCGCAGACGGCGAGGAGACGAGTTGCGCTGCTGGCAGTTGAGTTCCAGGCCCGCACGAGCCATCTTGGGCTCGACACGATCGTACAGTTCCTCCATGTCACGCCTGTTGGTGAACAGCGTGAGCACCGAGCCGCCCATGGCAAGATGAGCGTCGACCAGCACACGCTCGAGCGCCGAAAGGTAGCTCTCACGATCGCGCGGATCGGGGATATCCCCAGCCACGACCACGGCCATATTCGAATCGAAGTCGTAGCTCGAATCCAAGTGCAGTGACGATGATGTCGAGGCGCCGATGCGATCGAGGCCGACGGCATGGTTAAAGTGCTCAAAGCTCTTGGAAACCGTCATGGTCGCCGATGCAAAGATAGCCGTGTGAACCTCGGGCAGCCACTCGGTTGCCAAGGCCTCGCCAATGTCGATGCGCTCTGCGGTCATTGACTCTCCGCCGGCACGCAGCCTGCGATTGACTTGCAACGAGTACACGTAATGTTCGTCGGTACCGTCGATGATGAGCTTGAGGTTCTCGGCCAGCTCGTGCAGGCGGCGCGAGATATCACCCAGGTCGACAACAATCTCGGGCTTATCGGCGGCAACGGCTTGTACCAGCGCGTCGACGCTCTTGTCAGCTTGTTCCAATGCGTCGATGGCAGTGTAGGCCGACTGTAAGAAATCATGCCAGTCGTCAGATTCGCGCAGCTCGGGGCCAATCCATAGGTTCGCATTGTCATAGCCCCCGCGGGCACGGCGGCCAAGCTCGCGAACGCCGTCAAACACATCGGCAATCGCCATGCTCGCACGCACGACCGTCGACGTCGCCTTGGCGGTAAGACCCAGGTAGAGCGTAGAGCCCTCCGAGGTTGCCAAATCGCGGGAAACCTGGCTCAGCGCACCGGTGCTCGAGCCACCCAGGCGCTCAAACAGAACGCGCGATTCATCCGCCGATACCACGCGCGCCCATTGACGGCGTGCCTCGCGCTCGATGGAGTGGGCCTCATCGATCACCCAGTGACGAATCGGAGGCAAGATTCTGCCCTCGGCCGCAACATTGCGGAACAACAGGGAATGGTTGGTGACCACCACATCGGCATGAGCCGCGCGACGGCGGGCACCGTGGACCAGGCATTTATCAGGGAAAAACGGGCATAGGCGACGGGCGCACTCGCGCGACGCCGTCGTAAAGTCGGGACGGTTGACGCTGCGCCAGCGAATGCCGAGCGAGTCGAGGTCGCCATCGGCCGACTGACACACGTACGCCATGATGACCGCGACTGCCGTAAGCGTGTCGGCAGGATCACGCTTAGTCGTAATTTCGACTTGGCCGCGGCTCATGCGCTCAAGCTTGCGCAAGCATGGATAGTGGTCATAGCCCTTGAGGGCGCAAAACGATAGACCTCCGTCCAGCTGCTCGGCAAGTTTGGGCAGCTCATGATACATGAGCTGGTCGGCAAGATTATTCGATTTAGTCGCGATACCGACCGTGATGTTGTTGCGGCGCGCGGCCTCAGCAAAAGGCACCAGGTAAGCCATCGATTTGCCGACGCCCGTCCCCGCCTCAATCACGCGATGCGTTCCCGTAACGAGTGCGTCACGGACCTCGAGCGCCATCGCGATCTGTTCATCGCGCGGCTCGTAGGTGGGATACATGCGATTGACCAGGCCGCCCGGGGCATAGTCCGCCTCGATTTCCTCGCGGCTCGGCATCTTAAGGACCGGAAGCTCGTCCGCATCAACGCGATCATCGGCCCGATCGGCCTTGAGTACGTCGGCGCGGGCGGCGCTGAGAGAGAAGATGGAACCGGGGTTCTGCCCCGCCAAGAACGAGAAGATGGGACGATAGGACCAGGGTACGTCGGGGTGCATGTCGGCCAGGCGCGCCATTAAGCCCTGAGGCAAGTCGGTGAGCGCCACGAGCAACACGCGCCACACACCACACAGGGCGTCGACATCGGCGTTGGCGCGGTGCGACACCGAGTCGCAGCCAAACAGGTCGGCCATGAAAGACAGCTTATGCGAGGCCAGGCGCGGAAGCGCGATGCGCGACAGCGCCAGCGAATCGATCCAGATGTCGCTGACGTTGACACCGCCCTTGACCGACTCGATAAACGAACGGTCGAAGGTGGCGTTATGTGCGATCACCGGGCAGCCGCCGACAAATTCAGCGAGGGCGGCCACGGCCTCGACGGCCGATGGGGCATCCACCACATCGACGTTTGTAATGCTCGTGAGCTCGGTAATCTCGGCGGGAATCAGCTGCTTGGGATGCACGAAGGTATCGAACCGATCGACAACCTCGCGGCCAGAAAGGCGAGCCGCCGATATCTCGATAAGCTCGTTGTCCTGCACCGAAAGACCCGTGGTCTCGGTATCGAGGACGATAACATCTTCTTCGATGAGACCAAACGCTTGGGTTTTGGCGCGCTCGGCAAGCGTGGCATAAGAATCGATGACAAACTGCGGCGTTCCCGACGAAACAGCGTCCTCGATTAGCATGCAACGCCCGCTCGACGAAGCCCCATGCGAATCAGGCTGTCACAGACCTGCGGGAACGTCATGTCATCGGTGTGGCGAATCTCATCCGGATACAGCGACGTATCGGTCATGCCGGGAATCGTGTTGGTCTCGAGGATAACGGGGCCGTCCTCACTCACGATAAAGTCGCTGCGCGAGATACCCAGGCAGCCGAGTGCCTTATGGGCAGCACAGGCGAGCTCTTGGGCACGAGCGTAGTTCTCGGGCGAAATCTGCGCCGGAATGCGATGGATGTCTGTAGGGTCGACATACTTCACGTCCAGATCGTAGAACTCGCAGTCCTTGGGCTTACGAATCTCGACAATCGGCAGAGCGCGCACGTCGTCCTCGCCGTATACGCCGACGGTGATCTCGGTACCCTCGATGCACTTCTCGACCAGCACTTTGTCGCCGTACTCAAACGCCTTGGCGATTGCCGCGGGCAGCTCGGAGGGCTCATGGACCAGGGAAATGCCATAGCTGGAACCGTTGACGGCCGGCTTCACAAAGCAGCGCTCGCCACAAACCTCGACGATATGATCGATATCGACTTCATCGCCCACCTCGAGCGCGAGGCCGGGGGCAACGGGAATGCCCGCCTTGGCGTACAGGAGCTTCGAAACCTCCTTGTCGGCACCGCAGGCGCTTGCGAGCACGCCCGAGGCCGTGTAGGGGATACCCAGGGTCTCCATGGCACCCTGCATGGCACCATCCTCACCGCCGGCACCGTGCATGGCAATAAATGCCACGTCGAAACCACCGGTCGCCATGGTTACCATAAAATCATCGGCAGCCGTGTCGAGCAGCTCCACCGAAGTGTAGCCGGCCTCCTTCAGGGCCGCCACGACGTTCTTTCCCGAATTGAGCGAGATCTCGCGCTCAGCGGAATGACCGCCCGCCAAGACCGCTACGTGCATGTTCTCTAGGCTTTTACCCGGCATGGGCAGACTCCTCCTCTATAATTTCTGCAGCTGATACCATATTGTAGCGATACCCTCTACGTTTCCCCAAAATCGAAAGGCTTCCATGAATCCCAGGACTAAATCTCAGGACATTCGCGACTTGAGCCAAAACGATATTCGCGAGCTCGTGGCAGAACTCGGCCAGCCCGCTTTCCGCGCCAAGCAACTCATCGAATGGGTCTTTGAGAAGAACGTTTGTTCGTTTGACGACATGACCAACCTTCCCAAGGCTTTCCGCGAACAGCTTAAAGAGGCTTTTGCCTTTGATACGCCGACTGAACTCACCAAGCAGGTTTCCAAAGATGGCTCTCGCAAGTATCTGCTCGAGTACCACGACGGCATTTCCGTCGAGACTGTCGGTATGCCCCGTCGTAATAAGCTATCTGTCTGCGTTTCCACCCAGGCAGGTTGTGGCATGGGCTGCGCCTTTTGCGCCACCGGCCTTAACGGCCTCAAGCGCTCGCTGACAGCTCAGGAGATCGTCGACCAGGTGCTTCATGTATCCAACGACTTTGGCGAGCGTGCCACGAGCGTTGTCTTCATGGGCCAGGGCGAGCCGTTTGCCAACTACGACGAGGTTCTCAAGGCGTTGCGAATCCTCAACGACCCCGATGGCATCGGTATCGGTGCTCGTCACCTCACCGTCTCTACCAGCGGCGTTATTCCCGGTATTCGCAAATTTGCCGACATCCCTGAACAGTTCACGCTTGCCGTTTCCCTGCATTCCGCCATCCAGTCGACACGCAATAAGCTTATGCCCGGTGTTAAGAAGTACACGCTACTTCGCCTTCACGAGGCGCTTCAACTCTACACCGAGAAGACTGGCCGCCGCCCGACCTATGAGTATGCCATGATCGAAGGCGTCAACGATACGAATCCCGAGATGCAGGCACTCTGTGACTTCTGCGAGGGAACGCTGTGCCACGTTAACCTGATTCAGCTTAACGACATCGAGGGCAGCCCGCTCAAGCCGTCTCCGATTCATAAGGTCGAGGATCTTCAGCGCCGCCTTGAGTCTCGTGGTATCGAGACCACGATCCGTAATTCTCGCGGCAATGATATTGATGCCGCCTGCGGTCAGCTGAAGCAACGTTTCAAGGTTCAGAAGAACGCATAGGGGAGTCTGTGCCCCATAACGTTTCATGTGAAACATCTGACAGCCCCGGTTGCAGATAATGCAACCGGGGCTGTTTCATTTGTATTCATACTATTGGATTTGATTTACGTAAGCTTAGTTTTACAGCCAAAATTAGGGGTCCTTATCTCATGAATCAGACAAGGGCCCCTCAAAACAGGCGAGTAATTGTTAGGTACCTAATAACCAACATTTTCCCACTGGTGGTTAACCCAGTCTTGGTTAATCTTGGGATTCTTAGTCACCTGAGCAGTGCGCATAGCGACATCTTCGGTCATCACATCCATTTTCTTCTTGGATGTATCGACGATATCCTGAGCTCCGCGCAGCAGTCGACCGCGAAGTTCACCATCTGTCGCAATCTTATACCCCGCAAAAGCACCAGCTGCGACGGTGGTTGCCAACGCAATGGCCGCGAGAATCTTATTCTTCATCCTGATCCTCCTGCCCAAATTGAACCATTTCGCCAAGGATACGTGAGAGCTCTTCTTCGTCTTTGAACTCGATTTCAATTTTATTCTTACCACGTGAGCTCTTCACGCGTACATTCGTGTTAAAAACTTGACGAAGGACTCGAGCGGCCTTTTTGAATGACTGAGGTGTTGCTGGCCTCAGAGTCCTCGGCGTCTCTCCGGCAGAAAACAATGGAGCAAGATTTTCTGTCGCTCTAACGGAAAGACCTTCTGCGACAACCTTCTCAGCAAGTCGAATCCTTGCATCTTCATATGGAACCGCAAGAATCGCTCTTGCATGGCCTGCAGTAAGCTTGCCCTCAAAAATCATCTGCTGTACGACTTCGGGAAGATCTAGCAAACGAAGTGAATTTGTAATTGCGGAACGAGACTTACTGACAGCCTTTGATAACGCCTCCTGCGTCATCCCACTGGCATCAATGAGCTGACGATAACCCTTCGCCTCTTCGACGGGATTCAAATCAGAACGCTGAAGATTCTCGATAAGTGCAAGAGCGAGCATTTCCTCATCATTAACTTCTTTAATGATGACAGGCAGCTCCTCAAGACCAGCAAGCTTTGATGCTTGGTAACGACGCTCACCAGCGATGATCTCATAGCCGTTTCCATGCTTGCGAACCAACAACGGCTGCAACACGCCATGTTCTTGGATCGACTCGCTCAACTCACGAAGTTCAGTTTCGTTAAAGTGAATTCGAGGCTGATTAGGGTTGGGAACAATATCCTCAATAGGTAGTTTTGTTTCAGATGCGGCATTTGAAGCCGATGCAGCCGAACCGCCGGTCTCATACTCGGCTTCTGAGACCAAAGCATTGAGTCCACGTCCTAATCCGCCACGTTTCTTTGCACTAGGCACGCTTGATCACCTCTTTTGCAAGGTTCATATACGCTTTTGCACCCTTATTTTGAGGTGCATAGGTAATTACCGGCTCTCCAAAAGACGGAGCCTCAGAGATTTTTACTGTACGGGGAATTAGAGTCTTAAAAGCCTTATCACCAAAGTACGACTGAACCTCCTCAACAACCTGATTCGACAGAGAAGTACGCGAGTCATACATGGTCATAAGCACGCCGTAAGTGTCTAAGCCCTTGTTCAGACGCGATTTGACCATCTTCATTGACTCAAGCAGCTTCGTAACGCCCTCGAGTGCGTAATACTCGCACTGAATCGGAATCAAAACGCTGTCTGCTGCGGTCAAAGCGTTGATGGTAAGCAGGCCGAGCGAAGGAGGACAGTCAATGAAAATAAAATCGAACTCGTCTTGAATGGGCTCAAGCAAATCTTTTAGGCGGGTTTCACGAGCAATTGCGCTTACGAGCTCAATTTCGGCGCCTGCAAGCTGAATTGTCGCCGGAATAACGAATACCTTTTTGCAATTTGTATCAAGAACAAGCGATTCTGCCGGCGCGTCATTCAGCAATGCATCATAGATGCACTGATCAAGGTCTTCTTTTTCAATTCCAAATCCACTCGTGCTGTTTCCCTGCGGATCAAAATCGACAATCAGCGTCTTGCGTCCCTGTTCACCCAGTGCTGCTGCAAGGTTTACTGCCGTCGTTGACTTACCGACGCCGCCTTTTTGGTTGATGATTGCAATGATACGCGTGTCTTTTGCGCTCTTAGAACGCTTAACGTCGCGAAATCCCACGGTCCCTCCTGGTGTGTATTAAAGCTGTCAAACGGAGGATGTTTCACGTGAAACATTCCGATTCGATATCAACCGCCATGTTTCACGTGAAACACTGCAAGTTGTTAGTATCCATTATGTTTCACGTGAAACATCTAGGCAAGCGGATTCTTCTTTGCCATGCCATTTGCACGAGGCAATGAAACGGAAGCTGGATGACTCTTCTTAAGAACAAGGAACTCCCTATGACCCAAGCCCTCAGGCAAATCGATTGCGTCATTCAAAAGCAAAGTGAAGCCACAGATCTTTGCTGCCGACATACCGGAAGCAAGCTCCTCATCAGATGGATTGCCCTTGGTGATAACAAATAACCCTCCATCCTTGAGATACGGAGCCGCATACTCAACTAGGATCGGTAGAGGGGCCAGTGCGCGGGCGGTTACAACAGAGAACTGCTTCTTATGGCTTCGAGCATATTCTTCAAGGCGATCATGAACTGCATGACAATTTTTCAAACCAAGAGCATGAACAAAAGAATTGACGGCATCAACCTTCTTGCCAACAGAGTCAATATAAGTAGCTTTACGATGCGTGGTTATCGTTAATGGAATACCAGGGAAGCCTGCGCCTGTTCCCATATCGAGCAAAGCTCCATCAGGAGCCTTATTGACATAAGGAAGCAAAACAAGTGAGTCGAGGATATGAAGTACCGCAGCATCTTCAACGTTAAGAATACGAGTGAGATTGGTTGTCTTATTTGTTTCCAGAACCAAATCCAAATGCTGGATACATTTCCTCAGCTCAGCATCAGTTACGCTCAAGGAATACTCTTTGCAATAGGAAGTTAGACGGCTGAGCATCTCGTCAGTCTGCTGATCAGTAAGTACAAACAACAGAAGCTCCTTTCTGACAAAAATCAGTGTATCGAGAACTTTTGACAAAAAAAGGGGACGTGGAAACCACGCCCCCTTAGCATAAGCTCGGGTAGATTATCGAGCAACAATCACCACATGGCGATCAGGGTCAGAACCCTCAGAATGGGTATCGACGGCATCACTGCCGCGAAGTGCAATATGAACCAGTCGGCGCTCATAGGCATTCATGGGCGGAAGCGAAACACTCTTATGAGTACGGATGGCACGCTCGGCGGCAGACTGAGCCATAGAGGCAACTTTGTCCTGACGACGGCTCTTGTAGCCCTCAACGTCAACCACAACCGGATACCTAAAGCCAAGCTTGCGACTCACCAGCAAAGAGAACATAACCTGAAGAGCATCTAGGGTACGACCATGACGGCCAATGAGAACAGCAAGATCAGGAGCCGTAACATCCAAAATCAGCTCGCCCTCGTCGCCCTCGTACTCATCAATAGGAGAGTTGGCGGCATCGAAGTGCGAAAGGATGGAACGCAGGATGGAAATCGCAACATCGGCAATGGTGTCGAGCTCCTCATCGGTCAACTCTTCACCGGCCTTGTAGCGCTGTGCAATCTCGGGATAATCGCCCGCAATCTGCGGGGCAACCTCCTCAAGCATATCCTCGATGATCTCTTCAGACATAACGTACTCCAAAAGTTAGGTACCTAAATAAGATTGATATCCCACTACTTCTTCTTGTGCGGGCGCGGCTTCTTCTCTCGACGAGTGACCTCAACCTGCAGCGGCGCGCTCTTAAGACGCTCCTCCTCATCAGCCTTCGCCTTGTCGATGACCTTCTGCGTCACAAAAATCTGCTGGATAACCTGCCAAGCAGACGAGACGTCGTAGTACAGCAGAACACCAACGGGAAGGCTCCAGCCCATCCAAAGCATCATGACCGTCATGACAACGGCCATCATGCGCATGCTCTGAGCCTGCTGGCCGGTCTGGTTGCGCGACATATAGAGCTGCGGAATCAGGGTCAGGACGGCAAACAGGATCAGGCAAACCAGCGCAGGCAGTGCAACCATAAAGCCATCGGCAAAGGAAGCGCTCGGCGTGGTGGTCAGGTCGGGCAGGATGTTGAAGAACGAGAACGTGCCGTCGTTAAAGTACTGCGGCAGGTTGCGCAGCAATGTAAACAGGGCGAACAGGATAGGCATCTGAATCAGCAGCGGCAGACAGCCAGCCATGGGGTTGAACTTGTTCTCGCTGTAGAACTTCTGCATCTCCTCGGCCTGGCGCTGGGGATCGTCGGCATAGCGCTCCTGGATCTCGAGCATCTTAGGCTGCAGCACCTGCATGCGAGCCGTCGACTTGGTCGACTTGAGCATAAGCGGCGTCAGCAGCAGACGGATGATGACCACCAGGATGATGATGGACAGGCCCCAGTCGACCGCAAAGGTCTGGATGAGCTTGAGCAGCTCGAAAAGGATGTTAACGATCCAATCCCACATGTAAGTTTTCCTCCGATAGCGAGTGCCCGCTAAGGCACAGGGTCATAACCGCCGACGTGCAGGGGATTGCAGCGAGCGATGCGCCTCACGGCAAGCCAGCAGCCTCTCAAAACACCGTGCTTCTCAATCGCCTGGATGGCGTATTGCGAGCACGTTGGGTAATAAATGCAGGCGTCAGGCAATAAGGGCGAAATAACCTGTTGATATATGCGAATAGGAGCGATGGCAACACGTCGCAAAACGTGGTTGCTCATCGCTCCTCCCCGGCAACGCCGGCGCGTTTCATAAGCGAACGCAATGCCTTGTCCATCTCCTGCGGCGAGGAAACCCTCGTCTTGGGAGTTGCAAACAAGATGATGTCATAACCCGCAACGGGAAATCCGCAGCTGCGGGCGGCCTCGCGCATCACACGCTTAGATCGGTTGCGCACGACAGCACAACCGAGTCGTTTAGCACCAACGAAGGCGACCCTTCCGGAGTCGCCTTCGCCAACCGATTCACATATGGTCATTCGAATCAGAGGGTGATTGAAACGACGCCCCTGACTGAACACATGCTCGAAATCTTGCCGAGACTTAATAGTCTTCATGCGAGATGTGTGTATCGCTGCTAGACAGTGAGACGCTTGCGGCCCTTGGCGCGACGACGGGCGAGCACGGCACGACCACCCTTAGTGGCCATACGGGCACGGAAGCCATGGGTCTTGGCACGCTTACGCTTATTAGGCTGATACGTACGCTTCATCTTAAGTTCCTCCTGCTGCATTTCGAGTGTCCGCGGGAGCGCGGACGCAGATATAGACACGTGAGCTTGAAGATTGTAGGGAAATCAATGTTCAAATGTCAAGAAATCAAAGGTAAAAGGTCGCGCAGTTCACACGGTTCCCCCATAAGCCGAGTTCGATTTAGCGGTGCATGGCAACTTTTCACGATATTTCATCGAGTTTTCAACAGGTCATGTTGGCAATGTTGAGAACTTTTCGCCCGTTTTCCAGAGTTTTCAACAGGTTTTGAAAAGTTGTCGAAAGATGAGAAACATTGCACAGTGAGCTACTATTTGTTCGAAACCTTTTGGAAGATTGCGAGCGGCATGTCTGACGACTTTTACACCATGGTCGATTCCGGAGACCCGGCACCCGATAACGAGCACATCACCGGCGTGCGCGAAGAGCGTGCGGAAGGCGAGCAGACGACCACGCAGGCGCCAAAAGCCATGTACGCCGCGCGCATCGCCGTCTATGACGACATGCTGTCGACACCGCGTGTGATCGTCATTGATCCGCAAGATGTCCGCACGTATTTGGAAGAGACTACCAACACCGTCTACCAGTGCATGAAAGAACAAGGTGGCCATATCTCGCTCATGGTCATCCGCGAGATTGTCGAAAACTTTATCCACGCACACTTTGCCGAGCCCATCATCTCGATTCTGGACGGCGGAGACACCATCCGCTTTGCTGATCAAGGACCCGGCATCGACGACAAGGAACGCGCTTTCGACTTTGGCGTTACCAGCGCAAACAGCAAGATGAAGCGCTATATCCGTGGAACCGGAGCAGGGTTTCCCATGGTGCAGGAGTATTTGGAAAACGCCGGCGGTGCCGTATCCATCGAGGACAACATGGGTAGCGGTACCGTGGTTACGGTAAGCCTGGACCCTAAACGCGTGCAGGAAATCGAGCGCGCCGGTGGACGAGGTGCTGCCGTGCGGCCCGAGACGGAGCAGCCCACATATCCCCTGCCGGGAGCTTTTGCGCAGCAGCCCATGGCAACGCAGCAGATGCAGCCCCCCGTGGGGCAGATACAGCAGCCCGGAATGCTTCCTACACAAGAGCCCCAGGCGACATCGATGTCGATGCCGCCAAACATGCCAGAGGCCATGCCGCTGGCGGATCAGGATGCAGCAGCAATGCAGCAGGCGACGGGGGCACCGGGTGGCCAGCAAATGGGCTATCAGCCGTACCAACAGGGATATCCATATCAGCAGATGCCGCCACTGGGGTATGGCCAGCAGTTCCCGCAGCAGTACCAGCAGGGATATCAGCAGCCGTACCAGCAGATGCCGCAGCAGCAGTACAACCCTTGGGCCCAGCAGATGCCTCCGCAGCCTTACCAACAGTGGCCTCAAAGTTTTCAACAGCAAATGCCGCCGATGCAGAGTTCTCAACAACCAGCAGCTCAAATGATGTATCCTAATGCAGCAAATCAGTATGCGCAGCCACAACCGGACGTGTTCGTAAGCGATCGCGGCAACGCCGCGCTGGGCTATCTAGCGCAAAATCAAGCGTGCGGTGCAACCGATCTGGCGAGGGCGTTTGGAAACTCGGCCCCCACTTGGTCACGCACGCTCAATGACTTGGCGCAGGCCGGCTTGGTCATCAAGCATGGCCAGAAATACCATCTGACCGAACTCGGCGCCGCTCGCGTGCGAGCTCAGAGCTAAAGAACGGGAGAGACAGTGGACGAGGAAGCAAGCATCATCCTGGGAGATGCCATCGCCTTTTGTCAGCGCGACGGCCAAGATGCACGCCTCATCAATATGCTGGGACAATCGCGCGCCGTGAGTTTAACCGAGGACACTCTGACGATTGAGGCACCTTCACGCTTTGCCATCGCTCAGCTCAAAAAGCATCAGCCGACCATCGAAGCGTACCTAGAAGAGATCGCCTTTGCACCGATTGCGCTCAATATCGTGGCACCGCAAGGTGCCCCGGCAAATACGGCCCCGGACACTCACCCGGTAGCGACCGCCACCGCAGCGGCAACGCCGGTGCCCGAGCCTCGACGCGACGATGTTTCCCGTGAAACCATGGCACCGCAGCAGACCGCTTCGGTCGCACCGACGGTAGAGCCAGCCCCCTCGCCCATCCTGACCGCCACGCATATGCCCGTCGCACACGAGGCGACACCCGGCGAGGAATCGGGCATTGCAATCAAAAACACGTTGTCCGCCGACGATTTCCGCCGCATGATGACCCAAATGAATGGCAGGCCACCGGCGAAAAGCACGAGTTCGTCCGCAGCGCCGGCAGCACCTTCGGCGGCGGCCCCGGCGGCAGTCGAGAAAAACGCGGACGGGGCGCCGCTCGCAGCGAATTCGAAATTCACGTTTGAAAATTTCGTCTTCGGACCGGAGAACAGTCTTGCCTACCGATCGGCGCTCAAATTCGCCATGCTTGCAGACACGCCCGGTACCTGCACGTCGCTGTTCATCTACGGCAAATCGGGCCTGGGCAAGACGCACCTGCTGCTCGCAATCAAAAATGAGCTGGCAGAGAAATCGCCCGAGATCAAGGTGAAGTACGCCAACTCGCAGGCATATCTGGACGACTTGATGACGGAATTCGACCGCCAAAAGAAGAGCAACGCCCCCATTATGCAGGCGTACCACGGCGTCGACGTGCTTATCATCGATGACATCCAGAACATCATTGGCAAGCGCGCGAGCGTGGATTACTTCTTCCAGTTGATGGACGAATTTATCCGTAACAACAAGAAGGTCGTGATCGCCGCCGACCGCGCTCCCAAGGACCTTAATATGGACGAGCGCCTGACCAGTCGCTTTAATGCCGGCCTGCTATGTCTGGTGGCGGAGCCCAGCTACGAGATGAAGTACAAGATTTTGCAGCGTTATTACGAAAACACGATCGCCGCCGCACCCGAGGCGGGCAACGACTCGCTGCTGGCGGCCTACGGGGGCGACGGCGGACATCTGACCGACGCGCACTTTAAACACATGGCCGAGGTCTCGGGCACCAACATTCGCGAGCTCGAGAGCTTTTGCGAGCGTTGCGCCGGTGAAGCGGGCGATCGCGAGCGCGAGGGCGGGGAGCTCACCTTTGACGACATTGACGCCATCGCCAACCAGTACTTCGACACATCGGCCAAGAAGATCAACGTGCAGACGGTCCAGTCCGTCATCGAGGAGCAATACGGCGTGACGCACGAGGAACTCATCGGGCCTCGCCGCAACGCCAATATCGCCAAGGCGCGCCATATCGCTATCTACCTGGCGATCGAAATGTGCGAGATGACGACGACGGCCGTGGGCGCCG
>URWM01000015.1 GCA_900551655.1 uncultured Collinsella sp. | reverse complement strand
CGAGATTCCTCTACGTCTCGTGGGCTCGGAGATGTGTATAAGAGACAGGCGTGGTCGTGGAGCCCTTCTCCTCGTAGCCGTGGACACGGAAGGCGTCGTGGCCGGGGCGGTTCCAGATCAAGCGGCGAATCGTGCCGGCATAGGCGTGGAATGCGAAGAGCACGGGCTTCTCGCCGCAGCCGAACAGCTCAGCCCAGCGCTCATCGCTGATAGCCTGGTCGTTCTCGCAGACGTTCTGGATCTTGAGCAGATCGACCACGTTGACGAACCACACCTTAATGCCTAGCTCGCGCAGCATATCGGTTGCAGCCAGGGCCTCGAGCGTCGGCACGTCACCGCAGGTCGCAACCAAGATGTCGGCCTCGGCAAGCGAGCTGGCAGTCGATGCCCACTCCCAAGTCGCGACGCCCTCGGCGAGCTCGGCCTTTGCCTCGTCGACCGTCTGGAAGGTCGGGGCGGGCTGCTTGCCGCAGAAGATGGCGTTGACGCAGTCGGTGGACTGGTAGACGCGCTCGGCCACGGCAAGGGCCATGTTGGCGTCGGCCGGATAGTAGGCATTCACGATATGCGTGTCGTTAGCCTTGTTGAGCAGCAGGTCGATAAAACCGGGATCCTGGTGCGAGAAACCGTTGTGGTCCTGGCGCCAGACGTGGCTCGACAGCAAAATGTTAAGGCCGCTGATGGGAGCACGCCACGGAATCTCGCGCTTGGTGGCCTCGAGCCACTTGCAGTGCTGGTTGACCATGGAATCGACGACGTGGACAAAGCTCTCGTAGGAGCTCCACACGCCGGAGCGTCCAGTGAGCACGTAGGCCTCGAGGAAGCCCTCACACTGGTGCTCGGACAGCTGCTCGACAACCTTGCCGGAGCCGGCCAGCAGCTCGTCGTTGGCATCGTCCTCGTAGAAGTCAGCGTCCCACTGCTTCTTGGTCACCTTGTAGGCAGCCTGCAGGCGGTTGGACGCGGTCTCGTCGGGACCGAAGATGCGGAAGTCGTCCTCGTTGAGGTGCAGAACGTCAGCGGTGTAGGCACCAAAGACGCGGGCGGCCTCGGTGGAACCCCAGCCGTGACCCTTACTTGCGACGGGAATCTCGTGGGCATGAATATCGGGCAGCTCGAGCTCGCGGCGCACCTTGCCACCGTTCGCGTTGGGGTTGGCGCCGATGCGCAGCTCGCCGGTCGGCATAAAGGCCGTCACCTCGGGGCGCACCTGGCCCTCGGGCGTAAAGAGCTCCTCGGGCTTGTAGGAGCGCAGCCACTCACGCAGCACGCGGAAGTGCTCGTGGGTGTCCTTGGCGCTCGCCAGCGGCACCTGATGCGCGCGCCAGGAGTCCTCGGTCTTCTTGCCATCGATGTGCTTGGGGCAGGTCCAGCCCTTGGGCGTACGGAACACGATCATGGGATAGGCCGGGCGGACCACGGTCTCGCCCGCGGCTGCCTGGGCCTGAGCGGTGGCCTTAATGTCGCAGATCTCGTCAAAGACCTGCTCAAACAGGGCGGCGAAACGCTCGTGGATGCTCGCGTGACTCTCGTCGTCAAAGCCGGCGACAAAGAAGTGCGGCTTGTAGCCCATGCCCTCAAAGAACTTGGTGAGCTCCTCATCGGACACGCGAGCGAGGATGGTGGGGTTGGCGATCTTGTAACCGTTGAGATGCAGGATCGGCAGGACGATACCGTCGGTTGCCGGGTTCACGAGCTTATTGGACTGCCAAGAGGTCGCAAGCGGACCGGTCTCGGACTCGCCGTCGCCCACCACGGCCACGGCCAGCAGGCTCGGGTTGTCCATGACGGCGCCGTAGGCGTGGCTGAGCGTGTAGCCGAGCTCGCCGCCCTCGTGGATGGAGCCGGGCGTCTCGGGCGCAAAGTGGCTCGGGATGCCGCCGGGATAGGAGAACTGGCGAAAGAACTTCTGCAGGCCGGCCTCATCATTGGTGATGTCGGGACGAATCTCACGGTAGGTGCCATCGAGCAGCGACTGGGCGGTACCGGCGGGGCCACCATGACCCGGGCCCATCAGGAAGATGGCGTTCTGGTTGTGGTCGGCAATAAGGCGGTTGACGTGGCCGAACAGGAAGTTGATGCCGGGCGTGGTGCCCCAGTGACCAACCAGGCGATGCTTGACGTCCGGACGACCAAAATCGCGCGTCTCGCCGGTCTTCTCGTCAACAAAGTCAGGGCGCATCAGCGGGTTAGAGCGAAGGTAGATCTGGCCGACGGACAGATAGTTCGAAGCACGCCAATACAGATCGACACCCTCGAGCTCGGAAGTGGGAACCTCATGTCCCAGTTTTTGCCACGGCGTTCCCAGTGTTTTAGCCATTGTTTATGTCCCTTCGCTGCGCGGTCGCCTTCCGATACGGCAACCTTTCGTTGGGACTAGTATATTTGCTAAAACGTTTTATCATGATGAAAAAACGTTTTATCATCCTGGTTTGCCATGTGGACATGCAAAAGCAGACATTCACCTGCGGCATTATCTGTCACAGGTACTCCATATTCAATCTGCATGAATTGATAAACGTGTTTAGCTGTGTTTAGTAAGCTCGAGCACGCTATCCTTTACGATGAGCGCCGGCTCCAGAACGACCTCTTCGGCACGTCTACCGCCCCTACCGGCAAGACGCTTGGACATGCAGCCAAAAGCATGCTCCGCAAGGACACTAGGATCTTGCTCAATCGCGGTCAGCGCCGGCTCAAAGAGAACGTCAGCCGCCGAGTTGTCATAGCTCACCACCGAGATATCGTCCGGGATGCTCTTCCCCATCTCATGCAAACGCTTGAGCAGACCGAGGGCAATGTTGTCCGAGCTTGCGAACACAGCGGTGGCGTCAGTTGCGAGCACCGCCTCCGAGGCCTCGTAGGCACTCGGAATGTAGTACTCGCTCTCAAACTCCAAACGCGCGTCAATAGGCAGGCCAACCTCGCGCAGCGCACGCTCGTAGCCGGCAAGACGTTTACGACCCGTATTGGAACGGCGCGCATTAACCAAGCAGGCAATGCGACGGTGGCCCTGCTTGATTAGATAGCGGGTGGCCATATAGCCGCCCATCTCGTGGTCGAACATCACCTTGTCGCACTCGAGTCCCTCAATGGCACGGTCAACCATCACGGCCGGAATGGGGAGATGACTGACTTCTTCGCGCAGGGCACGGTCATCCGAGAACTCGTCGCCTACCACCAGGAAGACACCATCGACGCCGCGCGTCACCAGCTGGCGCAGGAGTTCCAGATCGTCCTCGGCACTTCCACCCGAGCTGGTAATAAAGAGCGCATATCCGTCCTCGCGGCAGCGCTTTTCCAAGCTGCCGGCGAGCGAAGCAAAAAAGCGGCTCTCGATGTTAGGGACGATAAGGCCCAGTGTGCGCGACTCGCGCATGACCAGGCTGCGCGCGATCTGGTTAGGAACATAGTGGTTGCGCGCCGCGACCTCTTTGATGAGCTTGCGGTTTTCTTCCGAGATGCGACAAGGCCGATTGTTAAGGACAAGCGAGACCGACGAGGGGGAAAGCCCCACCTCCTGGGCAATCTGCTTGAGAGTAACTTTGTTGCCCATCTCGCTCCTTCCGAGTATTCGCGCAATCTCTTGAAAGTATAGCGACCGTCCCTCTACCTTGATGATAAACACTTTACCAATCCGGTAGACGGCTGTTTTATCGCCGCGATTGGTGCAAAGCAACCTGACCCCTTTGCACCATGTGATGCATTGGGGTCAGGTTGCTTTGCACCAAATCCATCCGGGTGGGGTATATTGCATTCGATTGATGAAAACGACCACCATAAGGCGGATATTCGTATGCACGAAAATGACTTTTTTAACGAGGACCTGCTCTGCGCGCTCGCCGGTGTTGCCGGCGAGGACAACGTGCTCATGAGCGAGCCCATGCGCGAGCACACCACGTTTAAGATCGGCGGCCCGGCCGATGTCTTTGTCACGCCCGATACCGAGCAGGGACTCGTCGCCACGCTTGACACCTGCTACCGCTGCGATCTGCCACTCACCATCGTGGGCAACGGCTCCGACCTGCTCGTCGGCGACAAGGGCATCCGCGGTGTCGTCGTGGCGCTGGGCGAAGGCCTCTCTAACATCACCGTCGACGGCACGCATGTTACGGCAGCAGCCGGCGCGCTGCTTTCCGATGTCGCCGCGGCGGCAGCCGAGGCCGGTCTCACCGGCATGGAGCCCATCTCGGGTATCCCCGGATCGGTCGGCGGCGCCTGCTACATGAACGCCGGCGCCTATGGCGCCTGCATGGCCGATGTGCTGGAGTCTGTGCGCGTCTACAAGCCCGCCCGCATGCTCGACGACGGCACCCGCGGCAGCGGCAACATCATCGAGTTCGATGTCGACGAGCTTAACCTGGGCTATCGCAAGAGCCGCATCGCTGACGACGGCTTTACCGTGCTTTCGGCCATCTTCAATCTCGCCCCGGGCAACGCCGCGATGATCAAGGCCGACATGGACGACTACCGCCAGCGCCGCGAGGACAAACAGCCACTCGACATGCCGAGCGCTGGCTCCACCTTCAAGCGCCCCGAGGGCTACTTTGCCGGCAAACTCATCATGGATGCCGGCCTGCGCGGCCATGCTGTCGGCGGCGCGCAGGTGAGCGAAAAACACTGCGGCTTCATCGTCAACGCCGACCACGCCACCGCCGCCGATGTCGACGAACTCATCCGCGACATCCAAGCCAAAGTCAAAGAGCAGTTCGACGTAGACCTAGAACCCGAAGTCCACCGAGTCGGCGAATTCCTTTAACAAAGAAGGCCCCGAAAGGGGCCTTCACCATATTTATTCAGATAACCCAGTCCGGTGTGTCGCGCTCAGGACCCGAGAGGGCCGGGACAGTCCGAGAGGCATAAGGTTGATCGCGAGTTCCGCACGAGCCGGAGAGCACTTAATGTGCTCTCCGTGCGAGCAGGACTGCCCGAGCAGGCAACCTTATGCCTCTCGGACTGTCCCGGACCAAACCGCCGTTACGACAGTGCAATACCGCCAAGCCAGCCCCAGCGCACGCCAGAGCCAGTACCATAAAAGCTAATGAACGAATCGAGCGACTTCGATGTAATGGCACCCTCGTTGCTCATAACGATGCCGCCGCCAACGTAGATACCCACATGACCGTAGATAAGGCCCGGAGCACCCGTGCCGCTGTGCGAGGAATCGGCCACGATCATGCCCACCTGCAGCGCCGAGCGGTCGGAGCTATAGCACCAGGCGTTAAACATATCGCACGCGTTACCGCCAAAGTAGCCAACGCCGGCGTTACGGAAGACATTGGTAACCCACGCCGCGCACCAGTTCTGACCCGGCGAAGGCGTGGAGTAGCACGCGTTGACGACGGCCTGCTGCTTGCCCGAGCCGGCATTCTGTTGCGGAGTTCCGGGCGCATACGATCCTCCACCCGAGTTTGAACCGCCCGAATAGGAATTGTTCTTGTTTGCGGCAGCCGCGGCAGCGGCAGCCTTCTTGGCAGCCTCCTCGGCCTGAGCGGCAGCAAGAATCTCGGAATCGCGCTGGGCCATGAGCTCCTTGACATCGTCGGAGAGGCCGTTCAGAACCGTCTGGACCTCCTGCTGCTTGGCCTGCATGTCCTGCATCTGAGCAGTCTGCTGGTCCTTGAGCTTCTCCAAGTCGGCTTTTTGCGACTCGAGCTCGGACTTCTGTGTATCGAGCTCTTTCTGGATGGTCTGGATGTCCTCGATGGCGTCACGGTCGCTCTTGTTGATCTTCTCGACGTAATGCGCGTTGGCGACGAGCTCCTCAAACGAGCCAGAAGCGAGCAGCAACGACAGGATATTGGTACCGCCCGACTTGTAGCTTGCCGCCACGCGATCGGAAAGGTCGTTACGCTTCCTCTTGAGCTCCGACTTCTTGGTGTCGATCTGCTCCTGGGTGTCGTCGATCTGACCCTGCACGCCTTCGATATCGTTGAGGGTCTGGGCATTCTTGTTGGCGAGCGTCGCGTACTCATTAGCGATGCTGTCGAGCTGAGCCTGGACCTCGTCGAGCTGGGCCTGGGCGGCATTCAGTTTGTCGGTGGTTTCTTGGCTGGCCTCAGCCGCATGGGCGCGGGCGGGCAGGCCAAAAAGAACAGCCGCGGAAGCGGTGCCGAAAAGAGCCTTAAGGGCAGTGCGGCGCGAAAGCTCCTGCGTAAAAATGGAATCGTTGTTCGGTGACATATGTACTCCGTTACATGCTTATTTATATGTCGCTCAACTCAAACATATTAACGCACATCGCGCTTGTCCCAACTATTTCCACGAACGGCTGGAATAGCATGGTCAGCGGCTCGCAAACACGTCCCACACCAAAGGTAAGGATTATGCAAATAACACCCTATGAGTACGTTAACATCAATCCTCTGGTTTTCCTGCCCCGCGTGTTTTGGGCGCCCCCAGCTGCGCTATACTCCCCTCAAGAAGTGTTCCTGATTCGATAGGAGACTACATGTCCAAAGCACTCGACCCCAAAGACACCTGCGTCCTCGTTACCGGCGGCGCCGGCTTTATCGGCTCGCACACCGTCGTTCAGCTGCTCGAGGGTGGCTACCAGGTTGTCGTCGTCGATGACCTCTCCAACTCCAGCGCCGTTGCCATCGACCGCGTCAAGACCATCGTGGGCGAAGAGGCTGCCAAGAACCTCACCTTCTACGAGGCCAACGTGCTCGACCGCGAGGCCATGAACAAGATCTTCGACACCCATCAGATCGACCGCGTCATCCACTTTGCCGGCTTTAAGGCCGTCGGCGAGTCGGTGAGCAAGCCCGTCGAGTACTACCACAACAACATCGAGAACACCCTGGTGCTCATCGACGTCATGCGCAACCATGGCTGCAAGTCCATCATCTTCTCGAGCTCCTCGACCGTCTACGGCGACCCGGACAACCCGCCCGTCACCGAGGAGGATCCTAAGAAGCCCGCGACCAACCCCTATGGTTGGACCAAGTGGATGATCGAGCAGATCCTCATGGACGTCCACACCGCCGACCCCGAGTGGGACGTCGTGCTGCTCCGTTATTTCAATCCCATCGGCGCCCATCCGTCGGGCCTGATCGGCGAGGATCCCAAGGGTATCCCCAACAACCTGGTGCCTTACGTCGCCCAGGTCGCCGTCGGTAAGCTCGAGGCCGTTCAGGTCTTTGGCAACGATTACCCCACCCCCGACGGCACCGGTGTTCGCGACTACATCCACGTGTGCGACCTGGCATCTGGTCACGTTGCCGCCCTCAACTGGATGAACGGCAAGACCGGCGTCGAGATCTTTAACCTGGGCACCGGCACCGGCACCTCGGTACTCGAGGTCGTCGCCGCCTTCTCCAAGGCTTGTGGCAAGGAGCTGCCCTACGTGATCCGCGAGCGCCGCGCCGGCGACATCGCTGCCAACTGGTGCGACGCCTCCAAGGCCGAGCGCATGATGGGCTGGAAGGCTCAGTACAACATCGCGGATATGTGCCGCGATAGCTGGAACTGGCAGAGCCACAACCCCAACGGCTTCGCCGACGCCGAGTAGCAAAAACCTACATACCGCTCTTGCCCCGATCTCACGTTGTGAGGTCGGGGCTTTTTCATGGCATGTAACCATTCGCCGAAAATCGACCAACTTTTTTATCTTGCCTGTACATGTTTATACAACATGTTTTACAATAGGCGTATCGAATCAGAACATCGGAGGCGGACTGCACACCCATCGGCAGGCCGACCCCGCAACAAGAAGGTTGGTGAGCGCATTCATGGAGCGTGCAAGCGGCGTCCTTATGCCCGTCTCATCCCTGCCCGGACCTTACGGAATCGGCGGTTTTGGCTGGAACGCCTACGACTTCGTCGATTTCCTCGCCTCGTGCAAACAACATTATTGGCAGATTCTGCCCCTTACGACGACTAGTTACGGCGATTCGCCTTACCAGTCGTTCTCGGCCCGCGCGGGCAACCCTAACTTCATTGACTTTGCCGAGCTTATCGAGGCAGGGTATCTGGAGCAGCGCGATATCGATGGCGTGTATCTGGGATCCGACCCCAGCAATGTCGACTACGGCGCTATCTTTGGCGGCCGCCGTCAGATTCTCGACCGCGCCGCTGAGCGCTTTGCCGCCGACAAGCCGGCCGATTTCGATGACTTTATCCAGGCCAACGAGGACTGGCTCATCCCCTACTGTGAGTTCATGACCGTCAAAGAGGAGTGCGGTCTCAAGGCGTTTTGGGAGTGGCCCGCGGAACTCCGCACCCGCGGCGAAGCTTCCGCCAAGGTCTGCGCCGACCATCCGGCGCGCATGCTCTACCACCAGATGACGCAGTACTTCTTCGATCGCCAGTGGAGCCGCCTCAAGGCCTATGCCAATGAGCGCGACATTCTCATCATCGGCGACCTGCCCATCTATGTCTCGCGTGACTCTGTCGAGATGTGGGCGACGCCTGAGCTCTTTAAGATCGACGCCGCCGGCAATCCCGTGAGCGTCGCCGGCACGCCGCCCGACCAGTTCTCGGCCACCGGCCAGTACTGGGGCAACCCCATCTACGACTGGGACGCCATGGAGTCCGACGGCTTCTCCTGGTGGGAGGGCCGCATTCGCGCCGCCCTCGACATGTACGATGTCATCCGCCTGGATCACTTCCGCGGCTTCGAGGCCTATTGGGAGGTGCCGTTCTCCTCTCCCGATTCGTCATATGGTTCGTGGACGCAGGGACCCGGCCTCAAGCTCTTCAAGGTGCTCGAGGAAAAGCTCGGCACGCTTCCCATCATTGCCGAAGACCTGGGCTTTCTTACCCCTGGTGTCATCGACATGCGCGACACCACGGGCTTCCCTGGCATGAAGATCCTGCAGTTTGCCTTTGAGGGCACCAACTCGTACTACCTGCCGCACAACTACATTGCCAACACCGTCGCCTACGTCGGAACGCATGACAACGAAACGGCACGCGGCTGGTATGAGGGAACGGCCACCCCGCGTCAGCGCGAGCAGGCGGCCCTGTATACCCACCAGCAGGCAGGCGAGTCCATGGCCGATGCGCTCAACCGCACCATCGCCGCCAGCGTGAGCGATACCTGCATCTACACCATGCAGGACCTGCTCAATCTGGGCAACGAGGCGCGCATTAACACCCCCGCCACCCTGGGCGGTAACTGGACTTGGCGCATGCTTGATGGCGCCATCACCCGCGAACTCGAGCACAAGCTCACCGGCTGGACCGAGACCTACTTCCGCATCCCATCGGAAGCCGAAATCGAGCTTCCTCAATAGGAGCCACCGCGCCCGACCCCGCCCCACCGTGCGGACGCGACCGCTTTTCCCGCGCGAGGCCACTCCAATCCCCTCGCGCGGGCTTCTTTTGAATTTCTGACATGTCGTCAACTCGCCACAGGAGGAAACATGCCCCGTATCAATCTTGCGGATCTTGCCGAGCAGTCCTTTGGAACTTCACTCGAGCAACTCGATGACCGCCGCATTTACAAACTGCTGGTCAAGCTCGTGCAGGAGCGCTCTGCTGCCTGCCCACTCAACAATGGCAAGAAAAAGCTCTACTACATCTCTGCTGAGTTTTTGATTGGAAAACTGCTGATCAACAACCTGATCGACCTTGGCATCTATGCCGAGGTTAAAGACCAGCTCACCGCTGCCGGCCACGACCTCAACAAGATTGAGGAGTTTGAGGTCGAACCGTCGCTGGGCAACGGCGGCCTGGGCCGTCTGGCCGCGTGCTTCCTGGATTCCATTGCCACGCTGGGCCTTACCGGCGACGGTGTGGGCCTCAATTACCATTACGGTCTGTTCCGTCAGCGTTTTACCGACAACCAGCAAAAGGCCGTCCCCGACGAGTGGCTTAGCGAGCAGGACATCCTGATCGATGACGACCGCTCCTACACCGTCGAGTTTGGCGATTTTGCCGTCACCTCCAAGCTCGTCAACATCGATGTGCCCGGTTACGGCCAGCCTACCAAGAACCGCCTGCGCCTGTTCGATCTGGCAAGCGTCGACGACGGCCTGGTCCCCGGCAGCTCCATCGACTTCGATAAGACGAAGATCGCCAAGAACCTCACCTTGTTCCTCTATCCGGATGATTCCGACGAGCAGGGCCGCCTGCTTCGCATCTACCAGGAGTACTTCATGGTGAGCAACGCCGCCCAGCTCCTGATCGACGAGGCCGTCGAGCGCGGCAGCAACCTGCACGATCTGGCCGACTACGCCGTGGTCCAGATCAACGACACGCACCCCACCATGGTCATTCCCGAGCTCATCCGCCTGCTCACCACCGAGCACGACATCGAGTTTGACGAGGCCGTTACCATCGTGCGCTCCATGGTCGCCTACACCAACCATACGATCCTTGCCGAGGCACTCGAGAAGTGGCCGCTCGCCAGCCTGCAGAAGGTCTCGCCCGCCATCGCCGACATCATCGTCAAGCTCGACGAGATCGCCAAGGCCGAGCACGACGATCCCCGCGTTGCCATCATCGACGAGCACGACACCGTACACATGGCCCACATGGACATCCACTTTGGCTTCTCCATCAACGGCGTCGCCGCGCTCCACACCAAGATTCTGGAGGACACCGAGCTTCACCCGTTCTACGAGATCTATCCCGAGAAGTTCTCCAACAAGACCAACGGCATCACCTTCCGCCGTTGGATCCACGGCGCCAACCCCGCGCTCGCCAGCCTGCTCGACGATGTAATCGGCACCGATTGGCGCAGCACCGGCGACCTGAGCAAGCTTGCCGAGTTCGCCGACGACAAGGACGTTCTTGAGCGCCTGGCTGCCACCAAGACCGAGGCCAAGACCATCATGCGCGAGTTTATGGCGCTCGAGCAGGGCGTGACCATTCCCTTCAACGCCATCATCGACGTCCAGGTCAAGCGCATCCACGAGTACAAGCGCCAGCAGATGCTCGCGCTCTACATCATCTGGAAGTACCTCGACATCAAGAACGGTAACAGACCTAAGCACCCCGTCACCATCATCTTTGGCGGCAAGGCGGCACCTGCCTACACCATCGCCCAAGACATCATTCATCTAATCCTGACGCTGTCCCAGTGGATAGCAAACGACCCCGACGTGGCCCCCTACCTGCAGGTTGTCATGATCGAGAACTATAACGTCACCGCTGCCGAGCGCGTGATCCCCGCCGCCGACATCTCCGAGCAGATCAGCCTGGCCTCCAAGGAGGCGAGCGGCACCTCCAACATGAAGTTCATGCTCAACGGCGCTTTGACCCTGTGCACGCTCGACGGTGCCAACGTGGAGATCGCCGAGCTCGTCGGCGACGAGAACATCTACACCTTTGGCGCCTCGTCCAAGCAGGTCGAGCAGCTCTACGCCGACGGCACCTACAACGCCGATGCGCTCTACCGCAAGCCCGGCATTAAACTGCTGGTGGACTTCATCACCAACCCGGCCTTTATGGCGACCGGCAACGCCGAGCGCCTGCAGCGTCTGCACGACGACATCAAGGGCAAGGACTGGTTTATGGCCCTGCTCGATATTGAAGAGTACATCCAGACCAAGGAGCGCGTGCTGGCAGACTACGAGGACCAGGACACTTGGATGCGCAAGGCGCTAATCAACATCGCCAACGCCGGCACCTTCTCGTCCGACCGCACGATCTCCCAGTACAACGACGAGATCTGGCACCTGGACTAACCCATTGTCTACACCCATCCTCTTGATGCGGGGTCGCGGAAACGTGGCCCCGCCTTTTTATGTCGACAGACCGGATATGAGGGTTCCCGTCGAATTGTCTCGTTCTGTAACAACTACTCGGCTAAAACGTCTCCACCTGTTACAGAACAAGACAAATCGAAACGTTCTGCCGAATCATCTCAATCTGAAACAGTAAGACCCGAATTAAACCTCTAGATGTTATAGAACGAGACAGACGGAATCAGTCCTACCGAAATATCTCAATCTGTAACAGTTGGCCATCAAAATCGGGTCTTCGTGTTACAGATTGAGACAAACAAGCAGACGAGCGAACGAACAGGCAACCCCTACATAAAGAAAGGCTCCCCTCCCGCCCAGCGGACGAGAGGGGAGCCTTATATGTGACCGCGGCAAAAGGATGGCAATACCGCAGTCGCCCAAAGGGAGGGCCTGGATGCACCGGGCCTAGATAAGGTTCTTGCCAGACACCTTATCGAAGAGATGGGTCGCGTTCTTCTCGAACTTGAACCAGATGGGGTCGCCGGCCTTGAGCGCACCCTTGGCCTCAAGGTCGACAACGGGAATGATCAGGACGAACTGGCCATCGGGGGCGGTCACGTGGACGTGCTCGGTCGAACCCATAAGCTCAGTCACCTCGACGGTACCCTGGAGCGCACCCTCCTCGTCCTTGTCGGAAAGCAGAATCTGCTCGGGGCGCACGCCGGCCGTGATCTCTTTCACATCGCCGCCGTCCCAGTTAAGAGCGAGTTGAGCGCAGGTCTCGGGGGCCAGCGCGACATTCATGTCATCGGTCTTGACGGTAAAGCCGTCGCCCGAGCGCACCAGCTGGGCATCGAAGAAGTTCATCTGCGGCACGCCGATAAAGCCGGCGACGAAGATGTTCGCGGGGTGGCTGAAGACCTCCTGCGGCGTGGCGATCTGCTGGACAACGCCGTCCTTCATGACCACGATACGGTCACCGAGGGTCATAGCCTCGGTCTGGTCGTGGGTAACGTAGATGAACGTGCCCTTGATTTCGTGGCGCAGCTTAATGAGCTCGGCACGCATCTGGTTACGAAGCTTGGCGTCCAGGTTGGACAGCGGCTCGTCCATCAGGAAGACCTTGGGGTCACGAACGATAGCGCGGCCGATGGCGACGCGCTGGCGCTGGCCGCCCGAAAGCGCCTTGGGCTTACGGTCGAGGTACTCGGTAATACCCAGGATCTCGGCGGCGGAGCGAACCTTGCGGTCGATCTCGTCCTTGGGGACCTTCTTGAGCTCAAGCGTAAACGCCATGTTCTCGTACACCGTCATGTTGGGGTACAGAGCATAGCTCTGGAACACCATGGCGATATCGCGGTCCTTGGGAGCGACGTCGTTGACGCGCTTGCCGTCGATGAGTACATCGCCCGAGGTAATGTCCTCCAGGCCGGCAACCATGCGCATCGTCGTGGACTTTCCGCAGCCAGAGGGGCCAACGAGGACGATGAACTCCTGGTCGTGAACGGTGAGGTTAAAGTCCTCTACAGCGAGCACGCCGTCCTCGGTAACCTTGAGGTTGTGCTTCTTCTCCTCGGTCTTCTTCTTTTTGCCAAAGAAGCCCTTCTTTTTGGACCCGTTGTTGGGATACACCTTCTGAACATGTTTGAGAACGATCTCGGCCATGTCTTTACCTTTCGATATGCGGCGCCACGCTGAAGGGCGCCGCAGAAACTTGCAAAACAGTTACGGCATCAGCCCTTGACGGCACCTGCCACCACGCCTGTCTCTTATACACATCTCCGAGCCCACGAGACGTAGAGGAATCTCG
>URWM01000014.1 GCA_900551655.1 uncultured Collinsella sp. | reverse complement strand
CGAGATTCCTCTACGTCTCGTGGGCTCGGAGATGTGTATAAGAGACAGGGCGTGATCTTCTCGGTTCCGACCTACGACCTTACGCCCAGCTCGGTGTACACCCGCTTTGCGCAGCGCTTCTTGGCATACGAGCTTTCGTTCTTGCTTGCCATCGGTGCTGTAAAGGAGAATCCGCATACCGTTGCCGGCCTTATTTCCGTTGGCGGCTCCATGCACGATTGGCAGTCCCTGGCGCTCGAGAGCCTGCAGGCGACTATGTTTACCATGTCGATGACTGTCGTCGATCGCTATATGGCGCAACGTGATGGTCGCCCGGGCAATACCTTTGTGTGGGGAGACGACGTGGAGTGGGGCGGACAGATTGCCCGCGCCCACAAGATGGGCGAGAACATCGTCAAGGCCATTCGCACACCGGTTGACGAGCGCTGCTGGCTGGGCGATCCGGATGACGGCGTGTGCCCCAACTGCCACAGCTCCCTGGTGTACCCCGGCGACAAGCATTGGGACGGTGTCGAGTTTCCGTGGGAGTGCGCGGTCTGCGGTGCCGGTGGCGACATCGTGACCGACGAGCGCACCGGTCGCCCCAAGCTCAAGATTGCCGAGAACGGCCTGATTCGCGACCGCAACGACGACCACGCGCGCGCCGAGCACCTCAACGAGATCAACAAGACCCGCGACGAGTTCTTCGCCCACATGGACGAAGTAAAGCCGCTCATGGAAAAGTACGCCAAAATGACGTTCCCCACGTTGGAGATTAAGCGCGACTAGTTTTGCCCGAGCCCCGCCCGGTCTACTTGCGGCAGTGCAGGTCGGCGCTGGTGCGGGGCTTAATCCTCGGCTCAAGAAAGCCAAGGTAGATTAGGGCGCGAATCGAGAGGTGGAACAAAAAGAGGTCCTCTCCCGATGCCAAGTCGTTACCGGTGATTTCCTTGATGCGGTTAATGCGATAGAGCAGCGTGTTTTTGTGAAGCGACAAGATCGCGGCGGTGCGCGCCGTGTTACAGCTGTGCTGCATAAAGGCAAAGAGCGTCTCGACCAGCTCGGAATCGTGCGACTGGTCATGCTTCCAAAGTGCCCAGATTGCCGGATGGCAGTAGTTCATAAGGTTGATGTGGTCGTTGCAGATGTCGAGCATTTCCATGTAGGTGTATTCGCAATAGCGATACACATGGGTGTCTTCGAGGATTTTGGTAAAGGTCGAGCCGTAGCGAATGGCGGCGCGTGCCTGATTGAGGTGCGAACGCACATCCGTTGCCTGGGAAAACGCGTTGCTGATACCAATGAACAAATTGTTCGTGGCAGCAACGCGGGCAAGGATCGCCTCGTCGTTGGCGGGTAGCTGCGTGGAGGGCGGACGGCTTATCAGCGCCACGAGCTCACCCTCGTACATGGTGATAAGGCTATGGTGCAGCAGCGGCTGCAATTGTCCTCGGATGCTCTCCGCCTCGCGCGCCTCGATCTGGGAATCCTTTTTGAGCAGGCATACGACGTAGAGGGCGGGAAGCGGGGCAAAGCCGACGAGCTGCATTTTGCGTGTGCAGGTGATGGGGTTGGGGATTTCGTCGTCCAGGAGGCGCGAGAGAAAATACGGCCCCTGTTGCGAGCCGCCCAACGATAGAAAGCCGCCTTTCTGCAGCTCTTGTGCGAGCAGTCGGACAAAGAACTCAAAGACCTCGCGATCGCTATCGCCAAAGGCGTGATTGCGCTCGATCATCATCACCCGGCCCAGGCACGTGCCGTGCACCTTGATCGCGTCGGTCATGGTGTTGAGGCAAAACATGTCGTTATAACGCGTAAGCGGGCCTGTCGAGCGGGCAATCTCCTCGTCTAGGCCGCATTTGATGATGTAGCGCACGGCTTCGTCCTGCAGCATGTCGCCTTCGGAGAGCTCGGCGCGGGTGATGGCTGCAAAGGGAGAGTCGTCGGCACCGTCAAGTTCAAAGCCGCCGCGGGCAGCGTAGCGGTAAACGGGATCGACGACGAGCACCGGGTTGCCCATAACGGTAGAGGCTGTTTGCGTGAGGTTCTTGAGCCCCGCGTCGCTCAAGAGCGCTTCAAGCAGCGCTTGCTTTGCTGTGGACGTATCGGTGGTGCTCGGTTGCATGGGTGTTCCTTCTGCCGCGTCTTTGCCGAAGACGACGCGTGACCAAATTATTATCGCAGGCTGAGCGGTGCCAGGTTGTTTAAAACGGTGAGTGTGGCGGCCGTTTCCTCGAACGGGGACGGTGCTGCTGCTGTTGGGGGTCGTCTCGATCTGTAACAGGTAGGGGTCAAAAGTGGGCCTAGATGTTACAGATTGAGATTGTTAAGGATGGGCCGAGGGGGATGTCTCGATCTGTAACACGAGGGACGGATTTTGCCGAGTTGTTGTTACAGATTGAGATATTCGGACGGACAGTTGTCGTTTGTCTCGATCTGTAACAGGTGGAGGCCAAAAGTCGGTCTAGATGTTACAGATTGAGATGTTTGGTCGGACCGAATTCGTTCGTCTCGACCTGTAACATCTAGGGTCGTTTTTGGCGAGTAACTGTTACAGATTGAGACAAACCGACGGGCCGCCCCGCCCCATCCACCTGCCGCTACCTGCTGTCTGCCGATTTCCGTTGCGCTGCCGCACTCCCATGCCATATCCTCTAGACAACTACGCGGCATCATCGCCGCCGCGCCTACAAGAGAGGAATGTCCATGACCACACCTGCATCCAAGCTGCTCCAGCCCATTACGGTTGGCCCCCTTGAGCTCAAGAACCGCATTATGTTCCCGCCGCTGACCACCGGCTACGAGGAGCGCGACGGTTCCATTGGCGAGCGCAGCCTGGCTTTTTACGAGCGCCTGGCCCGTGGCGGCGTGAGCTACATCGTCATCGGCGACGTCGCTCCCGTCATGACCGCGAGCCCCACGCCCAAGCTGGCGACCGACGCCCAGATCCCCACGTTTAAGGCGCTAGCCGACGCCGTCCACAAGCATGGTGCCAAGGTCGCGCTGCAGCTGTTCCACCCCGAGTACGATGTGCCCGGTGTCGGCCGCATGGTCATGGGATCCATGGCCGCTGCCAAGGCCGCGCAGGAGGCCAAGGCCGCCGGCGACGAGGAGACCTTTGCCGCCAAGATGGCCGAGTCCAACGAGATCCGCAAGCAGGCCTACGCCAAGCTTCACCACGACATGCAGCACTTTGTGAACGAGGCGAGCGTAGAGCAGCTCACCCAGATCAAGGAGGCCATCGCCGCCTCGGCCGCCCGCGCGCAGCAGGCCGGGATCGACGCTATCGAGGTCCACGGCGACCGCCTGGTGGGTTCGCTGTGCTCGGCCATCCTCAACCAGCGCACCGACGAGTACGGCGGCTCGTTCGAGAACCGCGTCCGCTACGCGCTCGAGGTCGTCGCCGCCATTAAGGAAGCCGCGCCGCAGCTGATGGTGGAGTACAAGCTCCCCGTGATCATGGAGAACCCCGACGGCACGCCGCGCGGCAAGGGCGGCCTGCAGCCCGACGAGGCCTGCGAGTTCGCCAAGCTGCTCGAGGGCGCGGGCATCGATATGATCCAGGTCGCGCAGGCCAATCACACCGGCAACATGGGCGACACCATTCCGCCCATGGGCGCCATGCCCTACAACTGGACGCTGCCCGTAGCCGAGCGCGTCAAGGCCCTGGTCTCCGTGCCGGTGGCAACCGTCGGCCGCGTTGTCTCGGTCGAGGCCGGCGAGAAGATTCTGGAAGACGGCGCCGCCGACATCATCGCCTATGGCCGCTCGCTCATGTGCGACCCCGACATTGCGCTGAAGGCCGCCACGGGCGAGCCCATTCGCGAGTGCCTCAACTGCAACAAGGGCTGCGTCGACGCGATTCAAAACCGCAAGTACATCTCGTGCGTGCTCAATGCCGAGAACGGCGACGAGGCTACCATCGCCATTAAGCCGGGTGAAGGCGACAAGAAGATCGCCGTGGTGGGCGGCGGTATTGCCGGTCTGGAGGCCGCGCGCGTGGCGGCCAAGCGCGGCTACGACGTGACCGTCTACGAGGCGAGCGATTACTTGGGCGGCCAGATTGTGCTGGCGGCCGCGCCTCCGCGCAAGGACGAGATCATGCGCTCCGTCGAGTACTACGAGAAGATTCTGCCCGGCCTGGGCGTGAAGGTTGAGCTCAACCATGCCGCTACCGCTGAGGACCTCAACGCCGCCGACGCCGCGATTGTGGCCGTGGGCGCGCACGACGTGGTCATCCCTGTTCCGGGTGCCGACTCGGACAAGGTCGTCTCGAGCTGGGACGTGCTGGCCGGCAAGGTGGAGCTTACGGGCCGCGTCGCCGTCATTGGCGGCGGCCTGGTGGGCACCGAGACTGCCGAGTACCTGCTGCAGCACGGCTGCGAGGTGGCGATAGTGGAGATGCTCGACAAGATTGCTGCGGGCGAGTCCGAGACCATTCTGCCGCTGATTATGAGCGACTTTGCCGAGCACAACGTAGAGCAGCACGTGAAGACCCGTCTGACCGCCATTACCGACGAGGGCGTGGAGGCTGTACGTACTGCCGAAGACGGCGCCGAGGAGCCGGTGAAAATCGCCTGCGATTACGTGGTGATGGCCGTGGGCTCCAAGGCCAACGCGTTTGACCTGGATGGCGTGACGGTGCCCGTGACCTGCGTGGGCGACTGCTCGGGTGAGCGCACCGCCGACATTGCGAGCGCCATTCGCACGGCGTATCACGCGGCCAACGAGCTGTAGTTGAACATCGCGGCCAGGCGGGGCGGTAGCACGGATCCGTCTCGCCCGGCTGTGTCCCGTCGGGTGTCAACCGGTGCGGGGCCTGCAAGCGCAGCAGGTCCCGCCCTTTTTGTTTTGCTCCGATGAATGGCAATGCGCGGTAATCATGAGGAGTGAGGACGTCTACTGCCTTGCAGATCACTCAAAAATATTGGGGGAGGGGTTAATAACTATATCCTCTATACCAAAGGACATAAAGAGATGCCAATTTTGTTGACAAGCGAATGACGATTAGCTGCGAGTCAGCTACCAGCGTAAATAATCGATAAAGAAATGTCGTAAATTGGTGTCAAATGCCCAGATAACGCCGCGTCTATTTTAATTAACTGCTTTGAACAAACAGTAAAATGCTACTATCTAACTCGCACGTAAGAAAGCAATTTAACGTTTAAGGCTAAGAAGTAGAAGTGGCAGGTATGTCAGAAGCAACAAGGACTCGTACGCATGCGCCCGAGGTTAGGCAGCGCGCCGTCGAGATCCTCCAAGAGGGGGTCGGTCACCGCGCCCTCGCCGCAAAGCTTGGCATCCCCCAGGCCACGGCTCGCCAGTGGGCCCGTGCATATGCCGTGGGCGGTGCCGACGCCGTGCTCAACGCGGGCGCTCGTCATCACACCTATTCGTATGACGTAAAGCTCGCCGTGGTTAAGGACCGTCTGGAAAACGGCCTGACGGTTCGCGAGGCCATGATCAAGCACAAGATCCCCAGCGAGTCTTCGGTCAAGGCTTGGTGCCGCCAGTATCGCGAGAGCGGTGAGTCCGCGCTGGTCGATAAGCCGCGCGGTCGCAAGCCGCGCGATAAGCAGGCAGAGTAGCAAGAGGGTGCGCCCGCGGGGGCGCATTTTTCTTGCCGCGCCAACTTTTCGGACCGCCGCGAGCCCATCGGGACATCCTCCCACGTGGTCAATAAACCGCGCGCAGTGGGCCGTGCGCCCGCCGCTTCGATAGGGGGAGCGCCGTCTCTCTGCTCCAAAGCAGACGTGCCCTTACCCCGTACGCCTAAAACTCCCCAGTTGACCGAAAACCCGCCGCCGCTACTCCTCAATTGAGCTATAACGTTAAACAATTGCAGCGTTTTTGCATGGGGGAGTGATGGTATGACGCTACTGTATTTCCTTACCCTGTTTCCGCTGGTACCGGCGCTGGGCATGCTGCTCGCGCGCGGCGACCGCGCCCGCGATGCGGTGGGGCTCATAGGTTCCGGCATTATTATGGCGGTGACAGTTGTAGTCGCCGTCATGTTTTTTGGCACGGGTCCGCAGAGCTTTGAGGTTGCCCCCGGCACCTCGCATGTGCTCTCGATCATCAGCTCCGCCATCGATGTCATCCTGTGCGCCGTCATCCTGTACAACGCGTATAAATATAGGAACGCGCTCACCACGGTGCTCGGCATAGTCCAGCTGGTGGGCTCCGTTGTCTTTGCGGCCATGACGCTGCCTGCGGCCGAAGCCGTCACGGCGACGCCGCTCTACCTAGACTACATGAGCGTGATCATGGTCCTCGCCGTCGGCATCGTCGGTAGCCTAATCTGCGTGTATGCCCTGGGCTACATGAAGGACTTCCAGGCCCATGACGAGCACGAGGCCGCGTTGCGCGGGCAGACCGCGCTCGACCGTCGCCCGCAGTTCCTGGCGCTTATGTTCCTGTTCCTCTCAGCCATGTTCGTCATCGTGACGAGTGACAACCTGGAGTGGCTGTTCTGCGGCTGGGAAATCACCACCGTGTGCTCGTTCCTCATGATTGGCTACACGCGCACGCCCGAGGCCATCAAGAACGCCTTCACCCAGATCACCCTCAACATGCTGGGCGGCATCGCATTTTTGGCCGGACTCATGTACCTGCACGTCAACGGCATGCCGCTGACCATCTCGGGCATGATCGAGCTTTCCGGCGCCGGTACCGCGCAATCCGCACTGCTGGTGATGCCGGTCATCCTGTTGTCGCTCGCCGCACTCACCAAGGCCGCACAGATGCCGTTCCACACTTGGCTGTTGGGTGCTATGGTTGCCCCCACTCCCACGAGCGCCCTGCTGCACTCGTCAACCATGGTTAAAGCCGGCGTGTTCCTAATGGTCAAGCTGAGCCCGCTCTATGCTATCTATCCCGTAACCGGCTTTATGGTCACGAGTGTGGGCGCCATCACGTTTTTGCTTGCTGCCCTCATGGCCATCTCGCAGAGCAACGCCAAACGCGTGCTCGCGTACTCCACCATTTCCAACTTGGGCCTCATCAGTGCCTGCCTGGGTGTCGGCGCGCCCGAGGCCGTATGGGCGGCCATCTTTCTGATCCTGTTCCACACGGTGGCAAAGTCGCTGCTGTTCCTGTGCGTGGGCACGGCCGAGCATCATATCGGCAGCCGCAATATCGAGGACATGGATGGCATGTTCAGCCGCATGCCGCACCTGACGCGTCTGATGATGCTGGGCATCATGGGCATGTTTGTGGCGCCGTTTGGCATGCTCGTGTCCAAGTGGGGCGCCCTGGTGGCGTTTGCGCAGACCGGCAACGTGCTCATGATCATGGTGCTTGCCTTTGGCTCGGCCGCGACGTTCTTCTTCTGGGGCAAGTGGCTTGCCAAGCTTTCGGGCGTCGACCCCACGGCTCAAAACGTTGAGGTCAATGTCCATAAGACCGAATGGATGGCGCTCAATACCATCGCCGCGCTGCTGATTCTGTGCTGCGTGGCGTTCCCGATTATCTCGAGCGGTCTGGTGTCGCCTTACTTGGCCATGGTGTTTGGCCGCGTGCCGTACGTTATTGGCAAGGACGCCATGTATCTGATGGTGGTTATCGTGGCGTTTATCGCCGTGGTGCTGCTGACGTCGTTCCGCGTGAGCAACAAACCGCACGTAAACGTATATCTTTCGGGTGTGGGAACCGACAATTACCGCCATTTCCGCGGCTCGATGGGACACGAGGTGAAGGCCGAAAAGCGCAATTGGTACTCGGAGGACGCCCTTGGCGAGAAGCGTATTGGCCCCGCGGGTAGCGTCGTGTGCTGCAGCATTATCTTGTTTGCGCTGCTGTGCTGCGCGTGGATTGGGCCCGAGCGGCTTGCCATGAGCGCGCCCTCGGTGCTGCGCGGCAAGTATTTTGAAGGTTCGGGTGTCGTGGGCATCTTTATGGGCACCGTGGCGTTTGCCTTGATTGCGCCGCTTGTGGGCGGCCTGATCGACGGCGTTGACCGCAAACTTTCGGCTCGCATGCAGGGCCGCGTGGGCCCGCGCTTGCTACAGCCCTTCTACGATGTGGCCAAGCTTCTGCGCAAGGCCCCTGCCAGCGTAAACACCATGGACGATACCTACATGGCGTGCGCGCTCATCTTCACCGTCGTGGGCGGCGGCATCTTTGTGTCGGGCTCCAACACGCTGCTGTGTGCCTTTATGGTGACGCTCGCCGCGATCTTTGTGGTGCTGGCGTCCGCCTCGACGCAAAGCCCGTTTGCCCAGGTTGGCGCCGACCGCGAGCTGCTGCAGGTTATGAGTTACGAGCCCGCCGTTCTGCTGATGAGCGTGGGCCTGTACCTTGCCACCGATAGCTTCGATTCCATCGCCGTGACGGGGCAGTCGGCCCCCATCATCGTGTACAGCGCGCCCATTTTCCTCGCGCTGCTTGCGGTGCTTACCATCAAGCTGCGCAAGTCGCCGTTTGACCTTTCGTACTCGCATCACGCGCATCAGGAGATTGTCCAGGGTGTCGCCACCGAGATGAGCGGCGGCACGCTGGCCAAGATGACCCTTATGCACTGGTGCGAGACCGTGCTGTTTTTGATGTGGGTGGGCATGTTCTTTGTTTGGGACAACCCGGTGAGTTGGGTGGTCGCCCTGGTCGTGATGGCCGCGACGTACTTTGTCGAGGTGCTGATCGATAACACCTTCGCCCGTAGCACCTGGCGCAGCTGCTTTAAGCTCGGCTGGGGCGTGGCGCTGGTGTTTGGCCTGCTCAACCTTATGCCCATCCTCGTCGACGTGTTTATTTAGGAGGCGGCATCCATGGATCATAAAATGTCGCGCTCGCCGTGGGTTATTCATTACGACGGCTCGAGCTGCAACGGATGCGATATCGAGGTGCTGGCCTCGCTCACGCCGCTGTTCGATGCGGAGCGGTTTGGCGTGGTCAACACCGGCAACCCCAAGCATGCGGATATCTTTTTGGTGACGGGTTCGGTCAACGCGCAGAATCTGCCCGTCGTGCGCCAGATTTACAACCAGATGCTCGAGCCCAAGTGCGTGGTGGCGTGCGGTATCTGCGCGTGCTCGGGCGGCGTGTTCCGCGATGCCTACAACGTGATCGGCGGCGTGGACCGCGCGATTCCCGTGGACGTGTACGCGCCCGGGTGCGCCATTCGCCCCGAGACCGTGATCGATGCCATTGTGGAGGCGTGCGGCATCCTTGATCAGAAGGAGGCCGTGATGCGTGCTGGCGGTGACCCGCTTACCGTGGGCGGCGCCGCAACCTGGGACGGTGGCGTTGAGCTGGGCGATGACGGGTTTGTAGCTGCTGCGGGGGCCGGCGACGCGCCTGCCGGGAAGCCCGCCGCGCCCGTCGCTGGCGACGCACCTGCTGGGACGCCCGTCGCTGCAAGGGAGGCCGAGTAATGCAAAAGGCTATCTATACCACCGTCGGGATCGACGAGCTCCTGTCGCATGTCCAGGCGCTCAAGGGCGTCGGCGCGCGCTTTGTGCAAATGCACGCCGAGCGCAACGTCGACGACGGCACGTATCGCCTGGTCTATACGTTTATCAACGTTCGTGTTGCTCAGGAGCAGATTGCGCAGGACGGCAGCTATGCGATCGAGAACCTGGTGGTTGAGGGCATCGACCAATATCAGGAGATTCCGTCCATCAGCTCGTACTATCCGGCGGTGTTCCCGTTTGAGAATGAGGTCCACGACCTGTTTGGTCTTGCCATTACCGACATGCAGATTGACTTTAAGGGCTTTTTCTACCAGGTCTCGACTGCCGAACCCATGAGCGTCATCACACCCGAGGTGAAAGCCGCGCGTGAGAAGGCCATGAAGGTCCGCGCCGCCGCCGAGGCCAAGGCGCGCAAGGCCGCGGCCGAGAAGGCCGCTGCTGCCGCGGCCGCTGCGGAGGAGGGTGCCGCGGGCGCTGGCGATGCCGCGGGCGCTGCTGCCACTCAGCCCGCTGCGGCTGCCGGCTCCGATGCTCAGCACGATGAGGGTGCTGCGAAAGCCGCGCTCAAGGCTGCCGAGATGGAGGCAAAGCTCGCCGCCATGGATCCTGAGAAAGCGGCCAAGGTCCGTGCGGCGCTTGCCGCCAAGGCCGCCCGCGACAAGCAGAAAAAGGAGGCGTAAGGTCCATGGCACATCGCTCCGTTATTCCGTTTGGCCCGCAGCACCCGGTGCTGCCCGAGCCGCTTCATCTGGACCTGGTGATCGAGGACGACCGCGTTATCGAGGCAATTCCGCAGATCGGCTTTGTGCACCGCGGACTCGAGAAGCTCACCGAAAAGCGCGATATGCATCAGTTTGGCTACATCGCCGAGCGCATCTGCGGCATCTGCGCCGTGGGCCACAGTTGCGGCTATGCCAGCGCCTGCGAGCGTATGCTCGACATCGAGGTGCCCGGCCGCGTGCAGTATATCCGCACCATTTTGCATGAGCTTTCGCGCATTCACTCGCATCTGCTGTGGCTGGGCCTGCTCGCCGATGCCTTTGGCTTCGAGGCACTGTTCTATCGTTCGTGGACCCTGCGCGAGCAGATTCTCAAGATTTTTGAGAGCACTTGCGGCGGCCGCGTGATTCTGTCGATTAACGAGATCGGCGGCCTTAAGCACGATATCGGGGACTCCGAGCTGACGGGTATTGTCCAGACGCTCGATGCCATGCGTCCTGACTACGAGGCCTTGGTGCATACGTTTTTGGACGACAATAGCTGCGGCGAGCGCCTGCACGGCGTGGGCGTGATCAGCAAGAAGGACGCGCTGGATCTGTCGATGGTCGGTCCGTTTGGGCGCGCCTCGGGCGTGGATTACGACGTGCGCATGTTTGACGACGGTGCCTATGCGGATCTGGCTGCGTTTGAGCCCATCGTTGCTACCGATGGCGATTGCTATGCCCGCTGCCAGGTGCGCTGTGCCGAGGTCACGCAGGCCATGGACATCATTAAGGAGCTTGTGGGCAAGATTCCGCACGACGGCATCGGTGGACGCACCAAGCTCACGCCGGCCGACGGCGCGCGTGGCGAGGTTGTGATTGAGCAGCCGCGCGGCGAGGCGTACTACTATGTACGCGGCAACGGCACCAAGAACCTGGACCGTTTTCGCGTGCGAACGCCGACGTCGCAAAACCTGGCGGGTCTGACGCATGCGCTGCAGGGCGTGCTCCTTGCCAACGTGCCCATGATTATCCTGACCATCGACCCCTGCATTAGCTGCACGGAAAGGTAGGCGCGGCATGAGTTTGCTGACATTTGCCAAGACGGCCTTGGGTTCTATGGTCAAGCAGCCGGTCACGGTGTGCTATCCGCAGGAGAAACTGACGGCGCCCGAGCGCTTGCGCGGGCATATCGTCAATGACATGGACGTGTGCATCTGCTGCGGCATGTGCGCGCGGCGTTGCCCGGCGGGCGCGCTCGCGGTCGATCGCAAGGGCGGAACGTGGTCGGTCGACCCGTATGCCTGCGTGGTGTGCGGCGAGTGCATCGAGAGCTGCCCCAAGCGCTGCCTGAGCATGGACACCGCCCGTACTCCGGCTGCGGCGAACAAGACTCCCACGGTAGAAACCAAGCCGGAGTAGCGCTGGAATGGGGCTGGTATAGCGCTGGAATAGGGGCCGGCGGGGCAAAAATGCTCCGCCGGCCCCGCGCGTGAACGCGCGGGCGGGCCGCCGCTAACAAAACTATGCCGGATTACGGGGCTGGATAGCGAACCTCCGACCATACAAAAAATCGCAAAAATAAAACCGCAGGTAGATAGCCTGCCATTTTTCAAAAAATGAAGGTATGGATGAGGGTCCCGACTTTAGCACCGTAATCCGGCATAGTTTTGAAATGGCACCATATCAGTAACAGCCTTTGATCTCCCGTGGACAGAGGGAAACGGATCATTTTTGCCTTGCGAGGGCTGCCGCGTGACCCGTCTGCCATGAAATGGGCCCATCTACTACGTTTAAGCCGCTGCCCTCAACCATGGCAAGTAATGCGAAATAAAAACCGCAGGTAGAACGCCTGCGATTTTTCATGAAAAGCGGGTATGGTCGGGGATATTGAGTCAAACGTAGTAGATGGGCCGATTTCGTGGCGGGCGCCGTCAGCCGATCTCCGCGGGCGGAAGAAAACGGATCATTTTGGTCCCGCGAGGCTTGCGGAGGCGCTCGTGCAGGGCCGCCGCGAACAAAACTATGCCGGTTTACTACGATGAATTCGACATTCCCGACCATGGCTGCATATTTCTAAATATTGCAAGCGTTCTACCTGCTGTTTTGCAAGCGCGCAATTTGCCGTGGTCGAAGGTGGGCGATTCATCGTAGTAAACCGGCATAGTTTTGAAATGGTATTAAATCGGTGGCAGCCATTTTGCTATGTCGGAGCGGTTGGTCGTTGGGCAACTACCCTCGCAGGTAGGCGATGGCGATTTGGGTGCGGTTGCGCAGGCCCATTTTGGCAAGGATTGAGCTGATGTGGTTGCGTACGGTGCCTTCGCCCATGTAGGCCGTGGCGGCGATTTCCTTGTTATCGAGGCCGCGGGCGATGAGCTCGGCGACTTCGAACTCGCGGTCGGTTAGGCTGGCGAAGGCCGCAGGCCGGCGGGGCGTGCCCGCCTCGACGCCCGCTCCATCAAAATCGATGTCCTCAATCGCCTTGCCCTCGAGCACGCGTTTGCCGTCCATGACCTGCTCCAACGCCGGAGGGATGGCGGCGATATCGGTTTTGATTAGATAGCCACGGGCACCCAGTTTGAGCGCCGACACAATGTACTCGTCATCCGAGAATGTCGTCAGAAACACCACCCGCGCCGCAGGGTCGCGCTCAAGGATTTCGCGTGCCGCCGAAAGGCCGTCGCGCTCCGGCATCTGGATGTCGAGCAGTGTGATATCGGGCGCATGCTCGGCATAGAGCGAAACCGCGTCGTTGCCGTTGGCGCCGGTGCCCACCACCTCGATCTGTGGCTGGGCGCCCAGGATAATCTTGAGCGAATCGACCACCAAGCGGTCGTCGTCGACAACGATGAGCCTCATCGGCCCTCATCTCCTTGCGGTTTGGGAACGGTGGCAAACACACGCCAGCCGCCGGCACCGGCGCGCGGGCCGGCGGTAAAGGTGCCGCCAAGCGCCTCGATGCGCTCGCGCATGGAGCCGAGCCCCATGCCCTTGGCGACGCCGCGACCACCCGTCCGGGTCCCGCCATTGCCATCGTCGGTAACGATGAGCTGGTAAAACGACGGATGCTCCATGCATCGTACGGTGACGGCCTGGGCGCGAGCGTGGCGCATGGTGTTGGAGAGCGCCTCGCGCAGGACCGCCGCAAAGCAGTTGGCGACGTTTGCGGGCGCATGTTCGGTCATAACTTCAAGCTCAATCTGCGGGCCGCCGTCCGAGCGCGCGCCTTCAACAATGCGTTCGAGCTGCACGGAAAGGTCGACGGCGTTGTCGTTGAGCGCGTGGACGCTGGCGCGCACAAGTTGGAGCGCCTCGTCAACGGTGCGCTTGACGTCGGCGAAATCGGCGGCGACGCCGGGCTCGTCGGCGTGGACCACGCGCAGGGCTTCGGCCTGCAGTGAGGCGCGCGTGAGCTGGTGCCCGACGTTATCGTG
>URWM01000013.1 GCA_900551655.1 uncultured Collinsella sp. | reverse complement strand
CCTAAGCCTTCGTCGGCAGCGTCAGATGTGTATAAGAGACAGACACCATTCCGTGTCTGACCTGCAAAAACGAAAAGAGCGGCTGCACCGCGTGCATGGATGTGTGCCCGGTCAACGCTATCGAGGTCGAGGAAGACTCCATCGAGATCCTTGACTCCTGTCGCAAGTGCGGCCTGTGCGCCGCTGCTTGCCCGACGGAGGCGATCATCTCTCCGCGCCTTGCGCCCAAAAACGTTTACGACGACATTGTCTCTGCTGCTACGAGCCATGAGACCGCCTACGTCACCTGCACGCGCGCCCTCAAGCGCATGCCGCGCGAAAATGAAGTCGTCGTCGCCTGTGTGGGCGATATTACGGCCGAGACCTGGTTCTCGGTGCTGGCCGATTATCCCAACGTGAGCGTGTACCTGCCGCTGGGCGTGTGCGATAAGTGCCGTAACACCGGTGGCGAGGACATCCTGGGCGAGGCCATTGCTACCGCCGAGGAGTGGGCGGGCACGGGCATGGGTCTGGAGGTCGACCCGAAGAGCCTCAAGTGCCACAAGCGCCGCGAGTACGAGCGCAAGGAGTACATGGAAAAGATCGCCCGCACCACGGGCCTTACCGTGACAAAGCTCAATCCGGCAACGGCGGCACTGGCCTCGGTGACGCAGAAGCTCAAAGCCCATCGCCATCAGATTACCCAGTTGGAGCGTACGCTCAACACCATGTGCGGCACCACGACGACCAAGCGTCGCCGTTCGCTCACGCACGGGCGGCAGCTGGTGCTCTCGACGCTGCAAAACCACCCCGAGCTTGCCCAGAACATGCAGGTGAGCACGCCTGAGTGTGATTTTGACAAGTGCACGTCGTGTGGCGAGTGTGTCAATGTATGTCCCACGTTCGCCTGCGATTTGGTGGGAAGCGGCCGCTTTGCGTTGGAGTCTACGTATTGCTTGGGCTGCGGTGCCTGCGTCAAGGTGTGCCCCGAGCATGCGCTCAAGTTAGTTAAGCATGACGCGTCCAATCTGGTCGTCGTCGATCCCGAAGCCGAGGAAAAGGCCGCCCAGAAGGCGAAGGCTCACGAAGAAGCTGAGAAGGTCAAGGCCGAGGCAAAGGCCAAGCTTGACAAGATGCTCGACCAGGTGGAAAAGCTCGCGGACTAGTCAGCGACCCCTATCTCTGCTTCATTCGTGCCGCCGTGGTGTCCGGGTTCGCCCAGATGCTGCGGCGGCGCTATACTTATGCAGTTTGAAATGCTTGTACCAAAAGGAGCTGTCGTGTCCCTTTCCATCGGTATCGTGGGCCTGCCCAACGTGGGCAAGTCGACGCTGTTCACCGCGCTTACCAAAAAGACCGGCCTTGCCGCCAACTACCCGTTTGCCACGATCGACCCCAACGTGGGTATCGTCGATGTGCCCGATAGCCGTCTGCAAAAGCTCGCCGACATCGTCAACCCGGGTCGCATTGTGCCGGCGACGGTCGAGTTCGTCGACATCGCAGGTCTGGTGAAGGGCGCTAACGAGGGTGAGGGTCTGGGTAACCAGTTCCTGGCCAACATTCGCGAGACCGACGCCATCTGCGAGGTCGTGCGCTACTTTAAGGACCCCAACGTTATGCGCGAGGTGGGCCGCACGGGCGAGTTCGTCGATCCCGCCGGCGATGCCGACACCATCATGACCGAGCTTATCCTGGCCGACATGGGCACGCTCGAGAAGCAGCTGCCCAAGCTCGAGAAGGAGGCCAAGCGCGACAAGGAGCTCATGCCCAAGTTCGAGGTCGCCAAGCGCCTGCTCGCCTGGCTCAACGAGGGTAAGCGTGCTGCGTCCATGGAGATGACCGACGAGGAGCGCGCCGCTGCCAAGGGCCTGTTCCTGCTCACCATGAAGCCCATCCTGTATGTGGCTAACGTGGACGAGGATATGCTCAACGACGATCTGGCGCCCATCGATGGTGTTAAGCCGCTGCCCATCTGCGCCAAGATCGAGGCCGAGCTTTCCGAGCTCGATCCCGAGGACGCTGCCGACTACCTGGAGAGCCTGGGCCTGGAGCAGCCCGGTCTGGACGTGCTCGCGCAGGCCGCCTACAAGCTGCTCGGCCTGCAGTCGTTCTTTACGGCCGGCGAGATGGAGGTCAAGGCCTGGACGGTTCGTCAGGGCGCGACCGCCCCGCAGGCCGCCGGTGTCATCCACACCGACTTTGAGCGCGGCTTTATTAAGGCCGAGGTCATTGGCTATGACGACTACATCGAGCTCGGCGGTGAGCAGGGCGCCAAGGCCGCCGGCAAGCTGCGTATCGAGGGCAAGGACTATGTCATGGCCGATGGCGATGTCGTGCACTTCCGCTTTAACGTGTAAGGACGACGCATATGTTTAAATATGGCAAAAAAGCCGGCTGCATGGGCATCGCGCTGCTGGTGCTTGCAGTGCTTCCGCTGGTGGTCGCGGCGTTTGTGATCCCCAACATTGGTCCCGAGGTGGCAACGAAGTTTAATGCCGCCGGCGAGGCGACGCGCTGGGGCAAGAGCTATGAGTTGCTGGCACTGCCGGTGCTCAACCTGCTGCTGAGCGTGGCGACGTACTTTACGGCAGGACGCCAGGCTAAAAACAATGATGACTCCGCCGCCATGGCGCGCATCGTGTGCGAGCGCTACCTGCGCAACGGCTGCATCACGGGTGTGTTCCTCAACGTGGTCAACGTTTACTTTATGTACTCGGCGATTACCGGAACGGGCTTTGGCTTTGGTTTCTAGCTTGTCCTTTTAGGCAACGAGCCTGCACATATATTCAATGGCTGCTGCGAGGCCGCCGCTCGATCGTGGTTTAAAGACCATGTCGGCGGCGGCCTCGTTTTCGTATCCGGCGCCGCGAAGGGTGAGCGCGGTACCGGCTTCCAAGAGAAGTGGCAGGCCACGCTGGCTGGTTGCGATTACGGCAGCCTGATTGAGTGGGCAGCTGTGCGTTTGGCATTGAATGGCAAGTTCACCTTGCGCCGGGCAAGGGACCAGAACGGCGGCGACGCGACTTGATAGCAATGTAAATGCTGTGCGCTCATCGGGCGAAAGGCATTCAGCTTCAACGACGACGAGCTTGGGCGGCGCGCTGTTTGTGCGAAGCGTGGCTCGGTACATGCGGACCGAAGAACCCGACATAGAAAACTCCTGTGTATTCGGCAAAACGTAAACTATAGTTTACGTTTATGTTCGGCTCCATTTCAAACTCGGCTGCATGGACGAACGTGCGAAACAGATTCTTGGCAGGCGGGTCGAAGAGACACGCAGGGACCTTGGTATCTCCAAGGTTGATTTTTGTGTGGCGACAGGAATCAGCCGACCCTACCTCGACCGAATCGAAGATGGGACGGCAAATTTCACGCTCAAGGTTCTATTTAAGATCGCGCCCGCACTCGGCATGACGGTGTCAGAACTTCTCGAGGGTATCGAATAGGGGATACCCGTCGACAACCGAATTACGCCATCGGGATGCGGTCGTGGTTGACTTGGCTGTAGAACAGGCGCTGGATCTCGGCGGCATCGCGTGACTGGCCGAGTGCCCACATGGTCTTGGCCACGAGTGTCTCGGTGGTCATGTCGTCGCCGCGCAGAATGCCCGGATAATCGGCGTAAGCACGGCCGACCTCATAAACGCCCAGATCGAGGCCCTCTTCGGGGACCTGCGTGGTCATAACGACGGTGCGGCCCGAATCGACCCAGCGGAAAATTGCCTCTTGGAACGACTCGCCCGACTCGCCAAACTCGGGAATGCCGCCAATGCCAAAGGTCTCAAGGATTGCAGCATCGTAGCTGTCGGCAAGGGCGTCCAGGATACCCGGGTTCACGCCGGGCGTTAGCTTAAGGACAAACACGCGCGGGTCGATGCTGTCGTAGAAACGCACCGGGTTTTCGCCCTGATGCGTGCCGTGAAGCCCGTTGCGCACAATGCGGTCGTTGCGGATGTAGGCAATGGGCGGATAGTTGACACTAATGAACGCGTTAAAGCTCATGGTGCGCTGCTTGCGGGCGCGCGTGCCGGCAATGGCGACGCCGCCAAACACGATCGAGACGTCGTGCGAATGCTCGTCGAGCGCATAGAGCAGGCTCTGGTACAGGTTGAGCTTGGCATCGGTAAAGGGGTTACCCATGGGCTTTTGCGAGCCGGTGAGCACGATGGGCTTGGGGCTGTCCTGAATCAGGTAGGAAAGCGCTGCCGCGGTGTAGCTCATGGTGTCGGTGCCGTGCAGAATCACGAAGCCGTCGTGGTCGACATAACCCTCGACGATGACGTCGCGGATACGCATCCAGTCACTGGGGCGCATATTGGTGCTGTCGATGTTCATGGGCTGCATCACGTCGAGCTCGCAGAGGCCCGAGATCTCGGGGACGCTCTGGGCGAGTTCCTCACCGGTCAGGGCGGGGGAGAGGCCGTTGCCGTCCTCGGTCGATGCGATGGTGCCGCCCGTGGCGATGAGAAGGATGCGCTTCATTCTGGTATTCCTATCGTATTTGCCGCCGCAAGGGCGGAGCCGTTCGGCAGTATTGTGGCACAGGGCGTCCAATGTTCAAACGTATTACATCATCTGTAACGTTTGGTAACACTTCAATTGCTGTCAAATAGGAGCCCAGGTCGTGCGTTTGCCGTGCGCTGATGGCTGCGAGGGACGAGAAACCCCATATAACGTGTACACTATGAAGGCAATTTTCGTTCATTCGCGCGGGTGGGCATCGGCTCCCCGCCAACAAGAGGGGGAAACCATGGATCAAAAGGCTTCCGCAAAGGTCCTCGTACTCGACTTTGGTGCGCAGTACGGTCAGCTCATTGCCCGTCGCGTCCGCGACCTCAACGTGTATTCCGAGATCGTTCCCTGCGACATCTCGGCCGATGAGATTCGCGAGATGAACGCCTCTGCGCTCATCCTTTCTGGCGGCCCGGCCTCCGTGTACGCCGAGGACGCTCCGTCCATCGATCCCGCCATCTTTGATCTTGGCCTTCCCGTCCTGGGCTTTTGCTACGGCCATCAGATCACGGCCGTGACGCTCGGCGGCAAGGTCGGCCACTCCGAGGTGGGCGAGTACGGCCGCGCCACCATCACGCGCACGGCTGGCGCCAAGCTCTTTAACTCCACGCCTATGGAGCAGACCGTGTGGATGAGCCACCGCGACGCCGTGTCCGAGGTGCCCGAGGGCTTTACCATTACCGCCAGCACCGACGTGTGCCCGGTTGCCGCCATGGAGTGCGTCGAGCGCAAAATCTTCACCACGCAGTTCCACCCCGAGGTCAAGCACTCCGAGTACGGTCAGCAGCTGCTGAGCAACTTCCTGTTTGAGATCTGCGGCCTGGAGCCCAACTGGAGCATGGACAACCTGGTCGAGACCATGACGGCCGAGTTCCGCGAGAAGGTCGGCGACGACCGCGTGATTCTGGCCCTGTCCGGTGGCGTCGACTCCTCCGTCGTGGCTGCGCTGGGCGCCCGCGCCGTGGGCAAGCAGATGACCTGCGTGTTCATCAACCACGGCCTGCTGCGCAAGGGCGAGCCCGAGCAGGTGGAGGAGGTCTTCACCAAGCAGTTTGACGTCGACTTTATCCACGTCCACGCCGAGGACCGCTATGCCGAGCTTCTGGCCGGCGTGACCGAGCCCGAGGAGAAGCGCCGCATCATCGGTACGCAGTTCTGGAAAGAGTTCTTCGCCGTGGCGCAGCAGCTCGAGACCGATGGCAAGCCGGTCAAGTACCTGGCTCAGGGCACCATCTACCCCGACATCATCGAGTCCGGTGCTCGCAAGACGGGCGGCAAGACGGCCACCATCAAGAGCCACCACAACCTGATCCCGTTCCCCGAGGGCGTGCACTTCGACCTCATCGAGCCGCTCGACCACTTCTTTAAGGACGAGGTCCGCGCGCTTGGTTTGGCGCTCGGCCTGCCGGCTCACATCGTGTTCCGTCAGCCTTTCCCGGGCCCGGGTCTGGCCATCCGCATCATCGGCGCGGTCGACAAGGAGAAGCTCGAGATCCTCAAGAACGCCGACGCCATCGTGCGCGAGGAGCTCGATGCCTACAACCAGCGTCTGTTTGAGCAGACCGGCGAGCGCAACTCCGAGCACAGCTGCTGGCAGTACTTTGCGGTCCTGCCCGACATCAAGTCCGTCGGCGTTATGGGCGACGAGCGCACCTATCAGCGCCCGATCATCCTGCGCGCCGTCGAGTCCAGCGACGCCATGACCGCCGACTGGGCCAAGCTGCCCTACGACGTTCTGGCCCGCATCTCCGGCCGCATCGTGGCCGAGGTCCCCGGCGCCAACCGCGTGTGCTACGACATCACGTCCAAGCCGCCCGCGACCATCGAGTGGGAGTAGGCCGATAGGGTTCTGACCTGCATTTTTGAGTGCCGCACTGTGCCGCTGAGTTTCGTTTCGTACGAGAGTCATGGCAAAGCCACCAGCGATGTTGGTGAGTAAATACGATAACCGAGCCTCCGTTCCCGCGTTGGGACGGAGGCTTTTTCTTTGTCGTTTTACTCCCTTTCACCTGCGATTTCGCAATTTACTCCCCTGTGTTTCAAGACGGCAAGGCACGGTGCGGCATTCGGAGGAACGGGAGTAAGGATTCATCCCAAGTGAGTAGACGCTCGATTTTTGTCCCCGAGAGCCAAACGGGGCCGTTTCGGGGCCTGTGAAACTCAAATCGAACTCAATAGGCTTTTCGGCGGTCTTCTCACAGCGTTTTCCCAGGTGGTTAATGGGGAGTAAAGAATCTCGCTGCCTCAATGAAAACGGGAGTAACCAGGGGAAATGCCGCGGCGTACTGCCGCGTGCCGCCATGTAAGCCACCGCGTTATTTACTCCCCATGTACGCCGGAAATGCCTTGGCATGCAATGGGGAGTAAAAACTCAGCTTACGCAGGCCCGAGCGGCGCTCACCGCCTAACCTGGCGTTCTGATTTGGTTGCGTTGATTGCAAATAGCTAGGAGTCGCTACAGCGAGGCTTTCCAGTCCTCGTACTCGCTGTCGTCGATCTCGCCGTTCTCGAGCTGCGCGCGCTTCTCTGCCCACAGCTTGATGGCCATCGCGGCTTTGGGTGCGTGCGGAGCCTTGGGGTTCAGGGAGAGCCCCGAGCCGTCGGCTGCGGGCACGATGCCGAAGGAGTCCTCCAGCCGCACGAGCAGCGACATGAGGTCGCCTGCGGTCTCGACGCCGTAATCCTTGAGGGCGTTGACGGACACGCCGAGTGCTGCGGCGATGGATTCGAGCAGCTCGGGCTTCACGGCGCGGATGCCGCTCTCGTAGTGGCGCACGGCCCCTTCGGTCAGGCCGACCGCCTCGGCGAGCTGCGCCTGCGTCATGCCGCGCAACTTGCGGTACCGCCTTATGTTCTCGCCTACGGACATGCGCCCTCCTCCTGGAATTACGTACCCGCACATCTTATCAGCGTACGCAAATGTACGCAATTCTATTGACAGTACAGATATGTACGTTTACTCTGAATCTGTAAACCGTACGTATGCGTACGCTGTTGATAGGAGGAACCATGGACGAGAAGGTGGCGAAGACGCCGAGGCCGCACATGCTGGACGCCGACGAGGTCGCGGAGCTGCTGAGGATCAAGAAAGGCAGCGCCTACGAGGTGATCAGGAAGATAAACGCCGAGCAGGAGGCGCGCGGGCGCGTGGTGATCCGCGGGCGCGTCCGGAGCGACGTCTTCGACGCCTTGTACTTTCCGGAGGTGGACTGACATGCCCGTGTACAAGGACGACAACAACGGCACGTTCTACGTGCAGTGCTACTACCGCGACGCCCGCGGCTCGAAGCGCCACAAGACGAAGCGCGGCTTCTCCTCCGAGGTGGAGGCCGCCGTGTGGGAAGGCCAGTTCAAGAGCCTTAACGGCGGGGCCATGGATATGACGTTCTCCGAGTTCGTCGAGGTGTACACCTCCGAGGTGAAGCCTCGCATACGCGAGCACACGTGGATCACCAAGGAGTACATCATCAACGACAAGCTCGTGCCGTTCTTCGGTGACATGCGCATGTGCGACGTGAGGCCGATCGACGTCATCAGGTGGCAAAACGAGCTCACCGAGCACCGGGACGCCGAGGGGAAGTCCTGGGCGCCGACCTACCTGCGCACAGTGAACAACCAGCTAAACGCCATCTTCAACCATGCCGAGCGCTACTACGGCCTCACCGACAACCCGGTGCGCAGGGTCGACAAGATAGGCTCGAAGAAGGGCGGCGAGATGCAGTTCTGGACCAAGGACGAGTACCTGAGGTTCAGCGAGGCCGTCATGGACAAGCCGCTCTCGTTCCATGCCTTCGAGCTGCTCTACTGGACGGGCATACGCTGCGGCGAGCTTCTGGCGCTCACGCCGTCCGACTTCATGCTGGAGAGCTCCCGGCTTCGCATCAACAAGTCGTACCAGAGCCTCCACGGCGTGGACACCGTGACCGACCCCAAGACGCCCAAGTCGGTGCGCACGATCGTCATGCCCGCCTTCCTGCGCGACGAGATGGCGGACTTCATCGAGCTGCGCGACGACGTTGCGCCCGACGAGCGCCTGTTCGCCGTGACCAAGCACTTCCTGGCCCACGAGATGGAGCGCGGGTGCAAGGCGTCTGGAGTGAAGCGCATCCGCGTACACGACATACGCCACAGCCATGTGAGCCTGCTGATCGAGATGGGCTTCTCCGCGCTGGCCATCGCCGAGCGCATGGGCCACGAGGCCGTGGACATCACCTACCGCTACGCGCACCTGTTCCCCACGAAGCAGGACGAGATGGCCGCCGCGCTCGACGGAGCGAGGGGGTAAGAAGGATGCCGTGCGAGAACAGCGCCCGCAAGCGCAGCAAGACGATGGCGTTTCGCTGCACGCCCGAAGAGCACAAGCTCATATGCGAGATGGCTGCCTGGAGCGGCATGCTCAGGCAGGACTACATCATCGCTAAGCTAACCGATACAGAGGTTGAAGTGAGGCCCTCCGTGAGCATGCAGAAGGCGCTGAAAGACTCGATGGTGGAGTTGGCCAAAGAGGTGAAACTGGCGGCCCCCTACGGCGAGTTGAGCGATTCTCTGCAGCAGAGGCTCGAACTTGTGATGAGGCTCTTTCTGGCGCTCAGCGAGCCGATAGACGCACCAGCGGAAGAGGAACCGCAAACGAAGGCGCCCTCGGCTGTGCCGAAGACGCCTGAAGCTGGCGCCGATGGCGACATGAGTATCTTCGGGATGGGACGCGGGTAGCATAATATCCGAAGCTATCCTTGAAGAGTGGACGCGAAATTGGTTCTTGATCCATGTGCGCAAAAGCAGAAGATGGGACCCATACGCTGATGAAGGGTGATAATGTCGTCGAGCCTCGCAAAGGTCGACCCGATTTGATGTTGCTCATCAGGAGATGGGATCGCTATCTCGGCATCAAGAAGGTCTTTGTTGTAAAGCCTTTTTAGCGTACTCCCTTCTAGGCTGCTCCAGCTTTTTCCGTTAAGGAATTGGAGCAGAAAGCCGTTGTCGAGTCGCTCATCATGTTGTAGCCACACGATATTGGAGTCTTGATAATACGCAGGATCACCTTGGTAAACGATGGTTCTGCCAATCGTTCCGGCAGCAGAAATCAGAATATCACCGACTTTTGGAAACTGATAAAGCCGCTGATACTCGTCGAAAAGTTCCCTCGAAATGAAGGCATCTGGAGTACCTCCGAAGGTGCCGATTTTATAGAAAGGTACATCTCCTTGCTCTGTGGTCTGTTCTTTGAAAATGCGCTTGCACATGGCGACAGAACCAAGCTCTCCCAGCTTACGCTGTTCCCAGGTAGATGTACCTATGTCTTATAATGATTGCCAATAGTTAAGTGCATAACTTTTTGCAGTTCGTAGATAGGTTTCGCCATGGTTTTCGATAAAGAGGCCGCGTTCGAGGAAGCGGTCATCACCGTGCTGAAGCAGCACGGCTGGGACGACGCGGGGGGCGTGCTTCGCTATCCCACCGAGCAGGACCTCATCAACAACTGGGCGAAGATTCTATTCCAGAACAACGCCGACATAGACCGCCTGAACGGCTGCCCTCTCACCCAGGGCGAGATGGCGCAGGTCATCGAACAAATCGAAACGCTCAAGACCCCGCTCGCGCTCAACGGGTTCATCAACGGAAAGACTGTCGCCATCACGCGCGACAACCCAGACGATGCGCTTCATCTGGGCAAGGAGGTGAGCCTGAAAATCTATGATCGCCAGGAGATTGCAGCCGGCCAGAGCCGCTACCAGATCGCTCAGCAGCCTGTCTATCCTGCGAAGAGCAAGATCTTGAACGACCGTCGCGGAGACTTGTGCCTGCTCATCAACGGCATGCCGGTCATCCATATCGAACTCAAGCGCAGCGGCATCCCCGTCAGCCAGGCCACCGGTCAGATCGAGAAGTATGCCCACGAGGGCGTGTTCACCGGGCTCTTCCGCCTGACGCAGATCTTCGTGGGGATGACCCCCGACGAGGCGCGCTATTTCGCCAACCCCGGCACGGGCGCGTTCAACCCGAACTTCTTCTTCCACTGGGAGGACTTCAACAACGAGCCCGTCTGCGCGGGCGACAAACCCGGAACAGACGAATGGAAGCGCTTCACCTCCACGCTGCTCTCCATCCCTATGGCACACCAGCTCATCGGCTTCTATACCGTGGCGGATAGCTCGGACGGCTGTTTGAAGGTCATGCGGAGCTACCAGTACTACGCGGCTGCTGCCATATCCGACAAGGTGCGCAGATGCAAGTGGGACGAGAGGCCCAAGAGCAGCGCCCCGGGGCGTCCTGGCGGCTATATATGGCATACCACCGGCTCCGGCAAGACCATGACGAGCTTCAAGTCGGCCCAGCTCATAGCTGATTCACACGACGCCGACAAGGTGGTCTTCCTCATGGACCGCATCGAGCTGGGCACGCAGTCGCTCTCCGAGTACCGCGCATTCGCCGATGACGCCGATGACGTGCAGGGGACCGAGAACACGCAGGTGCTGAAGTCGAAGCTCGCGAGCGACGACCCCAAGAACCGCCTCATCGTGACCTCTATCCAGAAGATGAGCAACGTGAAGGCCGGCGAGGGCAGGATCACCCAGGCGGAACTCGACCGCCTGGCTGCCAAGCGGATTGTGTTCGTTATAGACGAGTGCCACCGCTCAACCTTCGGCGACATGCTCCAGGACATACGCCGGGCTTTCCCAAACGCGCTGTTCTTCGGTTTCACGGGCACGCCGATCCTCGACGAGAACCAGAAGAAAGGCTCCACCACCGCCATGGTGTTCGGCGAGTGCCTGCACCGCTACAGCATCGCCGACGGCATCCGTGACGGCAATGTGCTGGGCTTCGACCCGTACATGGTGACGACCTTCGACGACCACGACGTACGCGAGGCCGTGGCCCTCGAGCAGGCTAAGGCCTCGAGCGTCGGCGAGGCCATCTCCGACGAGCGCAAGAGCAAGGTCTTCTATCACTACATGGACCAGGCGAAGGTCCCCATGGGTCCCATGGTTGACGGCGCTGGCAACCACATCAAGGGCATTGAGGACTTCCTGACCCGCGCTCAGTACTGGCCCGATACGCCGCACCACGGCAAGGTCGTCGAGGACGTGCTGCGGCGCTTCCCTGTGCTTTCCCACGGCAACAAGTTCCACGCAATTCTGGCGACGAGTTCCATCCCCGAGGCTATTGATTACTACCGCACCTTCAAGAGGGAGGCACCGCAGATGAAGGTGACGGCGCTCTTCGACCCAAGCATCGACAACGATGCCGGCTCCACTGTGAAGGAGGACGCTCTGGTCGAACTTATCGAGGACTACAACAAAGCATATGGCCAGGAGTTTACCATTCCCACCTGGCCCGCCATGAAGAAGGACATCTCAGCGCGCCTTTCTCATAAGAAGCCCTACGTCAACGTCGACGCCAACCGCGAGAGCCGCATCGACCTGCTCATCGTGGTGGACCAGATGCTCACGGGCTTCGACTCCAAGTGGCTCAACACGCTCTATCTCGACAAGGTCATCGACTACGAGAGCATCATCCAGGCCTTCAGCCGCACCAACCGCCTGTTCGGCCCTGACAAACCCTTCGGCACCATCCGCTATTACCGCCGTCCCCATACTATGAAGGGCTACATCGAGGCCGCGGTGAAGCTGTACTCGGGCGACCGCCCGCTCGACATGTTCGTGCAGAAGCTCCCGGACAATATCGCGCTGATGGACGCGCGCCTTCAGGAGATACTCATGGTCTTCGAGGCAGCTGGCGTAGGAGACCTCTCCAAGCTCCCCGCATCGCAGGAAGCCAGGCGTAAGTTCGCCAAGGAGTTCGTCGAGCTCAACGAGTTCCTCGAGGCCGCGAAGGTGCAGGGCTTCACATGGGAGCAGGACACCTATGAATTCGAGGAGGAGCCGGAAGAAGGCGAGCTGAGCGGCAAATCCTTCTTCGTGCAGCCGGTCATCGACGAGCGGACCTACCTCATCCTCGTGCAGCGCTACAAGGAGCTGTTCGCAGGAGGGGGCGGCCCTGGCGACGCGCCTGAAGCGCCCTACGAGCTTGATGGTCATATAACTGAGATCGACACGGGGCTCATAGACAGCGACTACATGAACGCGAACTTCGAGAAGTGGCTGAAATGCCTTGAGCAGGACGACGAGGGGCTCGCCGCCGCGCGCGAGGAGCTCCACCGATCGTTCGCGTCCCTGAGCCAGGATGACCAGCGCTTCGCCGAGCTGTTCCTTCACGACGTCGAACGAGGGGACGCCGCCCTGGAAGACGGCATGACGCTGAGGGATTACATCACGTTCTATGCCCGCAAGGCAAAAAACGCTCAAGTCGAGCGAATCGTCGAGGCGCTCGGCATAGACGGCGAGCTTCTTGCCGCCATGGCCGCGCTTGACCTGGCGGAATCGAACATTAACGAGTTTGGACGCTTCGACGATTTGAAGGACTCGGTGGACAAGGCGCGCGCCAAGGCCTTCTTTGAGCAGAAGGAGGGCAAGACGCTTCCCCTGTTCAAGGTGAACACCCGTGCGGCGGCGTTGTTGAAGAAGTTCATCCTGGAAGGCGGCTTCGACATCGACGAATGAGCGGCTTTTTTGAACAGGCGAAATCGAAAGTTTGTCTATCTGAGGGGACGCATGCGACCATGCGTCCCCTCGTTTCAACTTGGGAACAGCGTAAGTTCTCCGACCTGACCGACAGGGTTTCCATTCAGTCAAACGATCCCAATTTGCCTCAAGTCGAATACGAGGACATCATTTCCGGCGAGGGTGCGTTGAACAAAGATTTGAACGACAAAGAAGGCGGCAAAACGGGAATTAAGTTTTACGTCGGAGATGTTCTATACGGGAAGCTTCGTCCTTATTTGATGAATTGGCTATACCCGCAGTTCAATGGTGTAGCTGTAGGTGATTTTTGGGTCCTTAGGGCTACAGAGTGCGACAGTTCATTTTTGTATCGGCTGGTTCAAACGGACGGCTTCCAAAGGCTCGCAAATGTATCTTCGGGCTCTAAGATGCCCCGCGCAGATTGGAATCTGATTTCACAATCGTTCTTCGCCGTGCCTGCTAATCATGCCGAGCAGAAAGCAATTGCGAAGAGCCTAGCCGAGCTTGATTCCCTCATCACCCTTCATCAGCGTGAGCCAACTCACATGATGAAAGAGGGTAAAAATGCCAATCGGTATCAATGAAGAATCTCTTTTCTGCGACTACTACTCGCAATGGATTGGCGTCTACAAAGAAGGGGCCATCCGTGAGGTCACCATGGGAAAGTACCGGCTCACGCAGT
>URWM01000012.1 GCA_900551655.1 uncultured Collinsella sp. | reverse complement strand
GATCTACACCTAAGCCTTCGTCGGCAGCGTCAGATGTGTATAAGAGACAGCATGTCACCCGCGCCGGCGGCTGGGTCGTCGCCTCCGAGACTTGTGCGCTCGACATTGTGGGTGCCGAGTACGTCCGCGACGTCCGTCCCGGTGAGATTTTGCGCATCAGCGCTGAGGGGCTGGTGTCCGAGCAGGGTGTGCCTGCTGCCGAAGAGCCTGCTAACTGCATCTTTGAACAGGTCTACTTCGCTCGCCCCGATTCCATCATGAACGGCAAGAGCGTCTACGCCTGCCGTTATGACATGGGTCGTCAGCTGGCACATGAGGAGCCCGTCGAGGCCGACCTGGTCATCGGCGTGCCCGACTCCGGCCTGCCGCCCGCGGAGGGCTATTCGCACGAGAGTGGCATTCCCTTTGGCGAGGGCCTTATCAAGAACCGCTACGTGGGCCGTACGTTCATCGAGCCTACGCAGGAGCTGCGTGCCATGGGCGTGCGTATGAAACTCAACCCGCTGCGCGACAACATCGAGGGCAAGCGCCTGGTCGTCATCGACGACTCCATTGTGCGCGGCACCACCATGGTGCAGCTCGTCAAGATGCTGCGCAACGCCGGTGCCAAGGAGATTCATATTCGCATCAACTCGCCCGAGGTCATCTGGCCGTGCTTCTACGGTATCGATACCGACGTGCAGTCGCAGCTCATCAGCGCCAACAAGACGGTCGATGAGATCTGCGAGTACATTGGCGCCGATTCGTTGGCCTTCCTTTCGGTCGAGGGCCTGCTTAAGGTCATGCCCAAGGGCGGCTACTGCGACGCGTGCTTTACCGGCCGCTATCCCGTGGCGATTCCCGAGAGCTTTGGCCGCGACAAGTTTATGGAGGGCTTTAAGCCCCGCAACCTGGACAAGCCGCTGTACTTTGACGACGACGCCGTGGTCGAGAAATACGACGACCGCAGCTGGGAAGAGAAGCACGGCGAGGCCTAAAACCTGCCATTTAGGGACAGGTTTATTTTGGCAGGTTTTATCTGCTGTTTTGTTGATATGACGGCGCGCGCTGTTATGACGCGCGCCGAAATGAACGCAACTATGAGCACCGTTTGGCGCCCGCGCGGCGCCACGGTAGTGGGAGAGGAAGGCTCAGATGAGCGACAGCAAGCATGTGACGTATGAGGATGCCGGCGTCGATACCGCCGAGGGCGGCCGCGCCGTTGACGCTATTAAGCAGATGGTTAAGGACACCAACCGTCCCGAGGTCATCGGCGGCATCGGTGGCTTTGGTGGCCTGTTCTCGGCTGCCGCGCTTAAGGATATGGAAGACCCGATTCTGATTAGCGGTACCGACGGCGTGGGCACCAAGCTCGTGCTCGCCCAGATCATGGACCGTCACGAGACGGTGGGCCAGGACCTGGTTGCTATGTGCGTCAACGACATTCTGGCTTCGGGTGCCGAGCCGCTGTTCTTCCTGGACTACGTTGCCATCGGCCACATTGAGGCCGAGCACATGGCAAAGATCATCAAGGGTGTGGCCGACGGCTGCAAGCTCGCGGGCTGCGCGCTCGTGGGAGGCGAGATGGCCGAGCACCCCGGCGTTATGGCTCCCGCCGACTACGATCTCGCCGGCTTTACCGTGGGCGTCGTCGACCGTCCCAAGATGCTCGACCCCGCGAACGTCCGCCCCGGCGACGTGATCCTGGGCCTGCCTTCCACTGGCGTGCACTCCAACGGCTACTCGCTCGTGCGCAAGGTCATCGGTGTCGACGGTATCAAGCCGGGTACGCCCGAGACTGCCGCTAAGGCCGAGGAGCTGAGCCGTCCGCTCGAGGAGCTCGGCGGCGCATCGCTGGCCGATGCCCTGCTGGCTCCCACGCGCATCTATGTCAAGCCGATTCTGGAGCTGCTCCGCGGTGGCGCCAACGTTCATGCCATTGCCCATATCACCGGCGGCGGCATCACCGAGAACCTCAATCGCGCGCTTGCCGACGATGTCGATGCCGTGGTCACCCGTAACGGCGCCGAGATGGGCTGGGATGTTCCGCCCGTCATCACCTACGTGTCGCGTCAGGCCGAGCTCGCGCCCAACGAGGCATGCAAGACCTTCAACATGGGCGTCGGCCTGTGCCTGATCGTCGCCCCCGAGGACGAGGCCGCCGTGACCGAGGCACTGGTCGCGCTGGGCGAGAAGCCGTTCCGCGTGGGCGAGTGCGTCGAGGGCTCCGGTAAGGTCGTGTACTCCGATGAGCGCTAACGAGCAGATGGCTGCCGCCGAGGGCCTGGGCTTTGTGCCCTACACCCGTCCGACCGGCACCGATACGGCCGAGCCACTCAAGATCGGCGTGCTTATCAGCGGTTCGGGTACCAACCTGCAGGCGCTGATCGATCTGATCGCCGGCGGCAAGCTCAACGCCTCGATTGAGCTGGTGGTGTCCAGCCGTCCTTCGGCCAAGGGCTTGCAACGCGCCGAACGCGCGGGCATCCAGACGCTTACGTTGTCTAAGGATGTCTACGCCGACCCCATCGCCGCCGACGAGATCATCGCGCACGAGCTGCTCGAGCGCGGCTGCGAGTATGTGGTCATGGCCGGCTACATGCGCATGGTGCATACGCCGCTGCTGGCGGCGTTTCCCAACCGCGTAGTCAACTTGCATCCGGCGCTGCTGCCGAGCTTTACCGGCGCGCATGCGATCGACGATGCCTTTGCGCGCGGCGTCAAGGTGACCGGCGTGACCGTGCACTTTGCCAACGAGATTTACGACAACGGCCCCATCATCGCCCAGCGTGCGCTGGCTGTCGAGGAAGGCTGGGACGTCGACACGCTCGAGGAGCATATCCATGCGATTGAGCACGTGCTGTACCCCGAGGTCGTGCAGATGCTCGCCGATGGCCGCGTCCACGTGCTGGAGAGCGGCAAGGTGGCAGTTGACCCGGCGCGCTAGCGCGTGTAAACGGGTCACCTAGGTTTCTCTGAGGCGTAAACGACTATAAAGCCGATTGGGGCATATGGAATCACATGTGCCCCAATCGGCTTTTACTATCTCTTTGACTTCGGGCTCCTGATAACGTGACGGGTGGGACTTCGGAAAATGAGGGCGGTTGGCCGCGAGCATGATATGGATATCAGCGGCGATTTCTCCATCTCGGCAAAAAATGGCTTCAAGTTGAGCATCGCCTCGGACTTCGAGGGGGCGGACCTGTTCAGCGAAAATTCTTACACTGACACTCATGTCATGAGCCAGGATAACTAGCCGGTATAGGGTCACTTGAGTGGGTATGCGTCTGTTCAAGCGGTCCATTGGCTTGCTTAAGAAATGGTTAAACTACGTAGCGTACAGCACGTGAGTAACTTACGACTCAGTGAGACTAAAGGGAATCGGAGAAGAAAGCCCATGTTTTGCCCCAAATGCGGTAGCAAGATCAGTGACGATGCGCGGTACTGTACCGAATGCGGGCTGCCCTTGGAAGGACTCTCGGGTAAAACTGCGGCCGAGGAAGGGTCCGGCGCCGAGCCGCTGGCGCGAGAGTCCTCGTCCGCTGAAGTCATGTTGGAGTCTGCAAATACCGAAACGGACTCTGCGATAGGATCCGCGAATGTCGAGTCCACGGCAGAACCGAGTCCCGAGCCGGTCTCAAAGACCGCGGGTAGCGGTCACTCCCAGATGTACAACCTCTTTATGCAACGCTGTCAGGTCGGTAACCGCCTGGTGCCGCAGTTTGCTATCATGATCGCCGCATTTATCGCCGCGGCAGGCATCGCTTACGCTGCTTTCATGCTCTACAAGAACGTCATCGAGCCCAATCTCCAGCAGCAATCCGTGCAACAGGAGCAAGCGACCGAAAGACCCAAGAAGGACGAGAGGGCGGCCGAAGAAGTTGTCTATACGTTGGAGGCAAAGTCATTGACGGTGTCTGCTCCGGTCGACCCTATGCTCAATCAGGGCGAGCGGACTGACATGGAATGGTCCTATCCGCAACTTAAGAGCTCCGCCAAAGACGACGTCGCAGACAAAATTAACAAGGCGATTCTCGAGCCCCTTCAAATTGATGCGGAGCGAACGAATCGAGCATCAGATAATGAGCAATCAGATGCTGAGCTGTACCCCGACGGCGAATTTCCCTGCATATCGAGAAACGTGACGGTTACGTACATGGATGAGAACTATTTTTGTATCCGTGACGAGCGCTATTCGACGGGATGGGGTCCGCATGGCGACACGTATGTGACTGGTGTTATTTTTGATTTGCATACGGGTGATACTGTCAGCCCTCAGGACATGTTTGGCATTGATACCGAGGATCTTGCCAGTTCTATGAGTTCGGCAGTTTGGCCGTATCTTACGGAAATGGGCAGAAAGTATCCGTCTGATTACAATTCTATGCTCATGCGGAGCAATTCTTCAGACTATTCAATCAAGGGCTCAACATGCTTGTATGTGACATCCAAGGGACTGGTGTATCGCACCGAAGACTATGAGCTCGGTTCTTTTGCGGACGGCAATTGCGAGATTTTGGTTGCGTCTTGGGATGATGGGTCTCAAGTGGGGTCCGAAGTAACCCCCGATGAGGTCAAGGACGGTACAACGGTGAAAGTCGATAAGGAGGACTAACATGTTCTGTCCCAACTGTGGATTTGAGCTTGATGGCGATTTGCGATACTGCACCGAGTGCGGCTATGCACTCGAAGATGCAAAGGCGGTGCTGAACTCTGTCAGCAACGAAGTGGCAGAAGAACCTTCCGTTATCAATGAGGCTGCAGAAGAGATTTTCGCTAGCGACGAAACGGAGAAGGAGCCTTTCGCCGGTGCCGAGGCGGGGGAGGAAAAGTCGCCCGTGGAGAGCGAGCCCGTAGCGGACGAAGAAGACGACCAGCCTAAAGACGACGTGTCGTCCGGTGCAACGCCTTCGATTCCAGCCGTGCGTGCCGACCGACCAAAACTGAGCAATCCGGTCGCCAAGCCCGTCGCGGCGCCAGCCCCTGCTCCTGCGGCGAATGCATCCGCACAGAAAAAGGAGCCCAAGGCGCTCTATATCGTTGGTGTCGTCGTTGGCCTGGCAGTCATTGCCATCTTTAGCTACCTGCTGTTCTTTAGCAAGTCCGGCGGCGACGTTGCCCATTACGGCCAGGACAAGGCCATCGTGGTGGTCCAAGAATCCAAGATCACCCCGACCGACGCAAAGGGCGAGAAACTCAAGAAGTACTCGGTGACCCTGAACGGCGACAACGGCTACAGCACCAACGCTGAGGTTAAGGGTGACGAGGGCTTCACGGTAAGCCAGTTTCCCGATGTTAAACCGGGAAAATATACCCTCACCGTTAAGGACTCCAAGTCAAAAGTCGAGTGGAGTATTCCCGTCAAAGTCGTCGATAACTCTAAATCCGCTGATGCCGTAAAAGAGGTTTCCCTCGAGGTGCCTAAGGCCAACGAGGCCGATACAAAGACAGGCGAAGGCGACAAGAAGGATGGAGGCACCGCTGCGGACAATACCGCTACGCATGCCGCTTACAAGCAAAAGTGCCAGGAATACCTCGCGTGCTATGGAGAGCCGCAAATTGCTGAGGTGACTGATTCTGTCTATGCGATGCGAGGGCTTTGTCTTGTCGACCTCGTTGATTTTGATCAGGATGGCCAGCCTGAGCTCTTGACCGTTGTGAACGGTATGAGCGATGCCGAACTAAAGAGTGCCTGGAATGGAGATATGGAGGGACTTCAGAAGTCCTACACCGTAGAGGTTTGGTCGTCAGCTGATGGTGGCATCAAGAGGCTTTACAGTCAAAATTGGCTTGATAACAGCAACGGAGGAACGATGTTTCTTCCGCTGATTAAAGCGGATGACGACAGCATCCTCGTAAGCCAAAGAACATATGAGATGAGCAATGCTATTACGGCATTGCTTGCTGGAAGGCGGGTTTTGGCCGGGGACAATACTTCGGTATATGGCAAGAAAAGCGATGCTTTTTCGCTTGTAAGCAACTACGAGTCCTGGGGAGTTGCGCCGAGCGAGGGCAATGGCTACGAATACTATTGTGCGTCGGAGGGCAAGGAAATTTCCGAGACGGACTATAATGCCCTATATCAGCAATTTGGCTATGGGCACAATTACCGGACATATTATTTCCTTGATTTTTCAACCTCAGGTTACGGCACTATTTCGGGGGAATCCCACGTCGATCCCAATCAAGTTGCGGAAGTCACCAAAGAAACGCTCAAAAAGGTGGGAATCGAATAAAAATTGAAAGGGGCTTGGAAAACTGTTTCCAAGCCCCTTTCTTATAGTAGTTGCTCGAGTCCAACAAGCCTCGCGCTGCTTGCTTGAGCCGCTCTATTTTGACACGCTTCGCTAAATCCACCCTTGCTAAACAAGTAATACTGTTTGATCGGCCGGCCCAGCAGCGCACTGCGCCGCTCGAGCGTTTCAAGAACGTCGGTATCTACGGGCTCGTTTCTCCATTTGCACTCGCCAACGACGAGCTCGCCATCGGCATCCTCTAATACAATGTCAATCTCTTCTTGGTGACGCGTTGCCGGGTTAGTGCCCCACCAAGAGCCGATTGCCTTGGGCAGTACATCCAGCTCGCCCTCAACGACCTGTCGTATCAACCACTGGCGGCATACCTCTTCAAATGTGGGGCCCACGAAGGTAGACAAATCGCGCTTGACGATACGCGCGGCAACAGCGGCTCCGAGCCCCTCTTCAATTGTTCCCGTGTACTGCGGAACAAATCGATACCAAAACCTGAACAGGTTATCGCAGATTCGATAGACCACCTGACGTTTTGTTGCTTTAGCAACGGGCGTGACGCGTTCAACGATTCGCAGATCAATCAATGCGTCGAGTAATCGCGCGACTTGTGGCGTTGCGAGTCGGGTGACATCGGCGATTTCCTTGGGACGTACACAGCCGTTAGCGATGGCGGCTATGACGCCATTGTAGATAGCCGGGCTTCGGACTTCCTGCAACAGATAGTTCTGGGGCTCGGCGTACAGAAACGCATCTTGGCGCAACAGAGCGTGCTCAAGGTTCCATTGCGTGGAGCGCGTGCTATCAAGCTGCGATAAATAGAGCGGCATGCCGCCGACAACGGAATACAGCTCGATAATTCTCTCGATGGGTGCATCGGGAAGCATTTGCGCTACATCGAAAACGACAAAGGGGTCGATGCGCAACTGCATGGTGCGGCGCCCATAGAGAGGACTTTGGTGTCCTAGCACCTGGTGTTCCATAAAACTCATAGACGATCCGCAGAGCACCAAGAACAGGTTGCTCTTGTCTTTGTGTCGGTCGATAAGCGTTTGCAGACACGACGACACGCCCGGGTCGCTCTCGGCGAGGTAAGGATACTCGTCAATGACCAGAATGACTTGCTCCGCTTTGGCGCGTTCAAAGACGGACTCGAGTGCAACCTGGATGGAAGGGAATGCTGCTCCTGCGGCACTATCACCAAGCATCTCGCGGCTGAGCAGCGCAAGGTTTTCGCTTGCAACGGTTTGCTGCCCGGTAAAGAAGATCACACTGGGCTTATCCTGCGTAAAAGCGCGAAGCAGGCTTGTTTTGCCCACGCGGCGCCTTCCGTAGACTACGGCAAACTGGAAGGAACCCTTTTGATAAGCGGTTTCTAGGGACTCAAGCTCACTCTGGCGTCCGACAAACATGGCATGCCTCGCTCATATGCGTGTTACTAACATATATAGTACTAACACGTATGTGAGCAATTTTCCAGTCGGACGGAGAAGAAATGACAGGGCTTCTACTTAACGAGTCGCTTGAGCTTGGCGAAGTCCTGAATCTGTTTTTTGCGCTTGGCGTTGAGGAGGTTGTTGAGGTCGAGCTTCTCAATGGTACAGCGCTTGAGTAGCTCGGAGCTGTCAAAGCCGTTTAACTCAATGTCTTCATCCAGATCGTGCTTGAGCTTGGTCCATTTATTGAGCTGCGAGCGTACGTAGGCCGCGGGACGTTCTATCTCGTTGGCGATGTCGCGTACGCTGGCGCCCGTTCCAAACAACTCGCGTATCTTTGCCGTCTCCTTGCGCGTGCGCTCGTTTTTGGCATCGGTCTTGCATCGATCGCTGCAGTAGTGCCGTTTGACGCCACGATGCCCGGCAAGTGAGTAGGCGCGTCCGCACTGCTCACAATAGCCGATCTTGACGGTGCTCAGCTTGCGCGAAAAATCAAACCAGAGCCACGAGAGATAGCTGTCAAACGAGAGGAACCCTGTGGATTCGTTGCCCTGGAACACATCCACGTGCGCGCCCGAGAGATGCGAGATCACGAGCGCCTGCACCAAAGCGGTGAGTGCATCGCGGTCATCGTTGTCGAGTTCTTCGCGGCGCTCCTGGATATCTGCTTGAGGGTCGATTACATAGAAGCTCTCCTCGCTATTGCTGACCTTGAGTCGCGCTGAAATCTCCGAGCTGGAGTCCTCGTCCATGTAGAACATCGCCTGCAAAACACTGAAGTCATTGGCGGTGAGCTCGTGTTCAAAAGAGAGCACGTTGAGTGCAACGAGGGATTCTTCCTCGTCGATCATAAACATAAAGGCGTAGAAATATCCCGCATCGGATTCGATTTTGCGCACGATGGGCAGGCTTTTGAATGAGTCGGTATAATCTCCGCCCGCCCTCAGGATAGTGGTGTAGATCTTGAAGGATGACCCGTTTGCCGCGCAGGTTACCACTGATTTCTCGATTCTTTCCAATGCGGAGACCTTTGCGATGGTGCAGCTCCCGTTGAGGTATTCCTGGATGCGCATGGCAATAAGTGCTGCCATCGCGGCATTGGCCCAATCGCGTACGGATTCTATTGCGTGCTTGCCAAAAAACGGCCCGGTCTGTTCGGCGTAATCAAGTACGTTAAAGAGGCTTGCGCGGAAGGGCCGCTCTTTAACGGCGGTGGGTTCGATGCATGATGCCAGCCTGATCAGATCGGCATGGCGCTCGCTGTGTGCGGGCCCTTCGTTGCTTTTGCTGCCGGCCAGCTCGGTGGGCATGTAGAGTTCAAAGACAAGCTGGGCCTCGCCAACGGGCCTATTGGGTTCGTTCTCTATGAGGTTGACTTTCTTAAACGGAATCGAACCTTCAACGGTGCGTGTTTGGGAGAACTCAAACATTGTTACCCCTGTCTCTAGCTGCAGGTTTAATAGCGTAGCACGTTTAGGATAATTACCCGGTCAAAATCTCTATATCGGATAAACGACAAATCGTATCTTGTGATCGTCAAGAAAAGGGGCAACGAGAAAGGACCCGATCATGCATTGCAAACAGTGTGGAGCAGAGATTAACGACGGCGCCAAGTTCTGTGGCGTGTGCGGAACGCCTACGGTCACGGCTGCGCCCAGCACGGCGGGAGATGCGATTTACGTTGAGGCCCGGCCGATTGAGAGCCAGTCTGTCGAGGCTCAGTTTCAAGCGGCGGAGGATGCAGAGGCCGCTGCTTGCCTGCAAGATTCACTTCGCGAGTCCATCGGGTCCCTTACGCGAGCGTCGGTGATTTCGTTGCTTTATGTGCTCTTTTTCAATTACGTGCTGGGAGGGGGCTCGCTGGGGCTCGACTATATGATTCTGCTGGCGCTGCTTCTGATTGGTCCCTGGAAGGTGATTATCTCGCTGTACCGCAGCGGTGTAAGGCTTCCCTTTGTCTATGGTGGCGGCATTATCGGTATCACGATTATGCTAATCGAACTTGTGGTTCTCGTGGGCCTTCCTGTCGTTGTTCTGATGCTTTTTTACTGGTTGGGCAGCGTGATTCACGGAGCGGTTCCGGTTGTTCCCGAATTAGCCCCGATGACGATGGTGGCACTTTGGCCTATCGTCTCGGTTGTCAACATCATCTTCAAGGCAATCAAGCTGCACATGGCTCGCGCCTAGCAAGTGGCCCGTCGCATGCCTTCCGCGTGGGGTCAGGCGAATTTGAAAGGTGAAAGAAAAGGTTTACAGTCGAGCAAATTGTCCTGGGCCTTTTCTGTTTGCAGGCTGTGGGCTATCGTTTCGATATGCTGAAGTTCTAGGGGGGATATATGTACTGCGCAAGCTGCGGGGCAAAGATCAAAGACGGGGCGCGATACTGTTCCGCATGCGGAAAACCGTTGGATGTGGATGATGCGCCGGCGAATGCTCAGCAGCCGCTTCCTTCAGGTACACCAAAGGCGCCTGCTGATAGAAAAGCGACGAGCGATCCTGCTGCATCTCGCGCAGAGAGCGCTTCTCCGGCGCCCTCTGAGCATATGTCCTTTGCGGCCTTTATGATGCAGCGTCGGCAGATCGGCCGTTTTGCCGTGCCTACGTTTGTCACCATTCTTGCAGCAATCATCTTTACCGCTGGTGTCGCCTACGCACTGGTCAAAGCTTACGAGGCCTTTGTGCTGCCTCAGCTGCAGCAGCAGGAACAGCCGGCTGCAGTCGAGAATAAGTCGTCTAAAAAGAAGGTCGCGGCAGCTAACAAGAAAGCGCACGAGGCCTACGAGGGCGTGGTTGCGCGTTACGAGGACTTTGTGAGCTATTGCGAGCAGAAGGGAGCTGGTACTGCCAACTACGACGACTGGGCTCTGGGGCGCGGCGATGATTCTGGGTTGGGGCAGATATTCGTTTATGACAGCCAGAATGCTCCCGGCTTTTTAAACTACTACTATGCTTTCGATGATTTGAACGGTGACGGAATTGACGAGCTGCTTATTGGGTCTGTCGATGCGCAGAACGATATTTCGGCGATTGTAGGTGCCTACTGCTTTGTTGATGGAAAGGCCGTTTCGGTTATGCCTTCGTCAGAGATGGTAGAAGGCTCCAGCAATATGACGAATCGGTATGACGGTTTTATTGCTCAGGGTGAGAGCCAAGTCATTACTGTCTGCAAGGACGGCATCGTTAAATTTACTTGTAGTCAGGATTGTAACCAGGCAGATTTCTATATTTCGCTTACTGCAAAGGGTCCTGAGGTCGTAGACGCGGTGCAAATTCAAAATAAGGAATTCGATAGACAGAATGGCGCCTACTTGGTGAGGACTGTCGAGGATGGTGGCAAACCACAGGAGACGATGGTCCAGGGGCGTGAAGAAGCGTGCAAAATTCTTGACGAGATTGCCGGGGAGCATCCGGAGGCCGACATTGAAAAGCCGTCTGCAAGCAGCGATATGTGGAAGGCATTCAAAGGAGCGGAGCCTTCGGAGGGCTCTTTGAAGGACGGCTCTGGCACTGCAGACGATCGAACTGGCGCATCTCAAGCACCATCTGAAGCGGCATCCGATAGCGGCGACGATGGGGAGGCCGCTGCGGGCGACGATGGCGTGATCGCCGACATGGATGCGTTCATTGCAAACGCCAAGCGCGAGTTGATTGTGCCAGATGACGCCTCTATTACGTACAAGGTCGCTGATAGGCCAAGCTATTGGGAGGGGGCGGCAACGTACGTTTGGTACGTCGAGTTTTATAAAGACGGAAAGGTCGTAGCGTCTGCGGAATGCGGCTCTGAAGGGTATCCGTGCCGGTCGATTATGGCCTATCACGAGAGCTAGTAACTTTAGCCGAGGCATTTTGGCATTACGGCGTGCGCGGCTCCTATACCTTTCCCCTTGTTCCATCCGACGAGTTTAGTTACAGCTAAAACGGCCGTTACGAAGAGCTGACCGAGAGTCCGAAGACACTCGCCCGCTAAGCGGGTATGCCCCAAAAGGGTATCTGGGGTTCGAACCCTCCCGGTTCTTCGTCAGTTGACCAAAGGTGCGACATTATTACCGCTCGCCGGCGGGTGACTAAATGCGATGGATTGAGGGCTATAATTTACCAAGCTAAGTCGGGGGATAGATTGGGGCGCACGGACTTTCGGCATGCCTGTCGGCTCGGCATTTCGCAATTCATTAGACACGCGGAGTGCGTGGTTTGGAATTAACGAAAGGAATCAGTATGTCTCTGTTCCACAGTGATAACGAAAAGGAAGAAAAGCACGGCGGAATACTCGGTGCCTTTTCTGTCGATAATATCAAATGGGAACCTGGCAATGACGAAGATGCCTCGCTTGTCTCATTCCGCTATCCCTACGAGGATTTTCCCAACGGGTCCTATCTCCAGGTCGCGCAGTCACAGATTGCTGTTTTTACCAACAATATGGGGGCGGGCAGTTCTACCGACGCTACGGGGCCGGCGATTCTCAGGTAAGCGTGTTTGTCGGTCCGTGCAAGATCAAGCTCGACACGGGTGACAGCCGATTCGCCCCGTTTCGCAATGCCGCCCATTCGCTTACCGGCGGTAGCTCGGCGTTCCATTCCGTTGTGTACTTTATCAATACCAACTACATGAACGAGCTGCGCTGGGGCACGACCGAGCCCATCATCGTCCAAGACCCTGAGGAAGACGTTAACGTTCACGTTCGTGCCTTTGGTTTATTCGGTGCGCATATCGAGCAGAATGACTCGAGTCTGGTTCCCATTCAGGCGAGGAAGTTCCTCGTTAAGGTCGTGGGCACGCGAGATCGCTATACGCGAGAAGAACTAACCTCCTTTATGCGGGCAAAAATCCTGGAGTATGTTCCTGACCTGCTCGCCAAGGCGATTGTTGACCAGGGGGTTTCCGTTCTAAAAATCGCGACGTATCTGAGCGACTTCTCGTCTCAGATGCAGGGCAAGCTCGTTAACTATTTTGATGAGTTTGGTCTCACGCTCGATAATTTCTCGTTCAACAGCATCAAGCCCTTCGAAGAGGATCTTGCCGCCATCAACGAGATGAAGATTCAACGCAAGCGGAGCATTCTCGAAGCGCAGGGCAACGCTGCCCAGATGGACATCGAGTCCGAGGCGCTTGCCAGGAAGCGTGCGCGCGAAGGCTACAACTATCAGCAGGAGCGCGGCATGGACGTTATGCAGAGCGCTGCGGGCAATGAGGGGAGTGCCGCGTCGGGCCTCATGGGTGCCGGCATGGGGCTCGGCATGGGTGTTGGCATGGGCGGCGCATTTGGAGCTGGCTTTTCCAGCTTGGCTAACCAGGCCATGGGCGCTGTTGCTCCCATGGCCGGAACGGCGCCCGCGTCCGCAAGTATGCAAAACGGCCCCAAGTGTCCCAGCTGCGGAAACGTTAATCCGATGGGTGCCAAGTTCTGCCTTGAGTGTGGACAGAAGCTCGAGCAGGGCGTTGCGTGTCCGGCGTGCGGGCATCTTAACCCACTCGGTGCCAAGTTCTGCCTAGAGTGCGGGACCCGGTTGGCCTCGCCAAAGTGTCCAAGCTGCGGGGCTGAGTTGCCCGAGGGGACCAAATTCTGTCCCGATTGCGGAACTAAGATCCAATAAGGAGAAACAAAGATGAACGGTTCTGTTAAACGTGTCATTTTGGGCGAGGCAATCGTCTTGGTGGCGTGGCTTGTAATCATGTTTGTCTGCAAAAACGCGCTGATGAACCCTATCGTCTTCGTTATGTCGCTTGGCTTTGGGGTTTTGGCTTTTGCGATGGCTTCGATTTCGGCCACCATGTCCGATAGGCAGTCCACGGTCAAAAGCACGACCGAGATCCGCTATTTGCCGGTCGCATCCAGCTGTGCCTACTTTGTTGTTGCCCTTCTTGCCAACACGTATTTTGCGTTTATGGCGTATGGGTGGGGCGGCAGTACGATTCCGGTTGTCGTAAACGTTGTCCTTCTTGCCGCGCTTGTCCTTGTGCAGATGGGGCTTGGCTCTTATGCCCGCCGGGTGGACCAAAGGGTTGCCGCCGTGGCCGAAAAAACGGTTCAAACGGTGCAGTTCGGATCATATGTTGGGCAGCTCCTTGCTATGGCGCAGGACGCTCAGGTCAAAGCCGAGCTCAAAGCACTCAAGGATGACATCTCCTTTAGTTCCAACATGTCACAGCCCCATGTTCAAGAGATCGAGCAACAGTTTTCCGTCGCGCTTGAGGCTGTCTCGAATTCCATGAGTGCCGACGAACAAGCAGGTGTTACGGTCGGACTTGTCCGTGATGCGCGCAAAATCTGGAAAAAGCGCAATGCGGCGCTGACCGCCATCAAATAAGGGCTTGTGCTGCTTTTTGCCAGGGCGCTTTGATGGTTGAAGTGGGGGTAACTAATGGAAGTCAACGGAATAACTTGCGAGGGCTGCGGCAGCACCGATGTCGAGTTTGACCCCGCAACGCGAAAGGCTGTCTCTTATACACATCTCCGAGCCCACGAGACGTAGAGGAATCTCGT
>URWM01000011.1 GCA_900551655.1 uncultured Collinsella sp. | reverse complement strand
ACGAGATTCCTCTACGTCTCGTGGGCTCGGAGATGTGTATAAGAGACAGCCCGTTGAAGCCCGCGTCCTGCTCTCGGACATGAGCATCTTGTAGTCCTCGAAGCACTCGCGGCACAGGAGGCGCGCCATCCTGACGCCGTCCATGCTGTACCTGGTCACGACATGCCAGTTGCTCCATGACGGCGTCGTGCTCCTCGGCGGCGCGCTCGGCCTCCTGGTCGCAGAGCAGCTTATCGTATGCCTTCAAGAACGGCAGGTAGATGATGGCGTCCAGCAAGATGATGATTGCGACAAACACCAGGGCGATAAGCTGGAAGTTCGTGGTGATGAAGATGCCGATGGGGGCAGGGGTAGCCCAAGGCACCACGAAGGAGAAGCCGTTCATGCCCACGTTGTCGATAAAGAACTTGGCAACGCTTACGTTGACGCAGCCGGCGGCAACAAAGGGGATGAGCATGTAGGGGTTAAGGATCATCGGCGCGCCAAAGAGCAGCGGTTCGTTGACGGCGAAGGCAACAGGAACAATCGAGGCCTTACCGACGGCTTTGAGCTGCTTGGACTTCATAAAGAGAATCAGCAGAAGCGGCACGATGAACGTGGCGCCGGTGCCGCCGAACTCACCCACGAGCGACATGTTAAAGGTGAGGGAGTGGGCGGGGTGGCCACCGGCCAGCAGAACCTGCAGGTTCTCGGCCTGATTGGCAAGACGGATGGGGTCGATGCCCGGCTGGACGATCGAGGGGCCGTGGACGCCGATGAACCAGAAGAACGCGGTGGCTGCCTGGATAAGGATAAGGCCAGGATAGGTTTCTGCAGCGGTAAAGAGCGGGGAGAGCAGTTTGATAAGCAGCTCGGAGAACGGAACGCCCATGAGGTTGCGCACGACGACATCGATGATGCCGCAGATGATGACGGCGCCGCCAAAGGGGATAATGTCGCGGAAGTTCTGAGCGATGGCGCCCGGGACCTCCTTGGGCAGCTTAATGGTCAGATCGCGCGAGACGCAGAATTTGTAGACCCACACGGTGATGAACGCGGCGATATAGGCCGAGAACAGACCGCGCGTGCCCATGCTGGTGCAGTCGAAGACCGAAAGTTCGGAGCCGTTGAGCTTGGTGGTGAACTGCGTGACTGCGAGCAAAAGCATACTGCACTGGGCGGCCACCATGGTGGAGCCGTCGTTGAGCACCTTGCCGGCGGGCATGCGACGGTTCATGGAAGCCGTGAAGTTTTTGGCGGTGGTGCCGGCAACCATGATGCCCATGACGCCCATGGTGAAGTTGTACAGCTTGTTGCACCAGTCGATGAGCGGCTGGGGCAGCGTGATGCCGACTACGCCAGGAAGGGTGGCAATCAGCAGGAAGATCGAAGAGGTAAGGACGATGGGCATGCACCCAAGGAATCCGTCCTTAATGGCCTGGAGGTAGATGTTCCTTGAGATCTTCTCAAAGAACGGTTGATGCTTCTCGAGCATCTTTACGATGGCGTCCATAGAGCTCCTTTGCTACTTGATGCGCGATGCATGTGGATGGAACTGGTCGTCGATGGATGGTCAGGACTGCCCGGAAACCTTCCTGCTTAAGAAAGGCATTGCGAAATGACAACGTTGTCATTTCGTTAATGACAACGTAAGACATTTTTGGAAGAGCAACAAGGATTTACGGGTGAGTGGTCGATATTGTCCGATAAACGGTTGATTTATCAGTCAAGCAGGTAGTGTATGCTAGAACGCAAAAAACAAGTGATAGAGAACCGAGTGGAGAAGCAGTGGCAACGATGGACAAGAAAAATGTCTCGATGAACGATGTGGCGATTGCCGCGGGTGTTTCTCTCAAGACGGTGTCGCGTGTGATCAACGAGCCCGATAGCGTGCGAGAGTCGACACGCGATAAGGTTCATTCGGCCATGGAGGCGCTCGGGTTTCGAACCAACTTTGCCGCGCGTTCGCTCAAGTTAGGCCGTTACGGGTGCATCGGCGTCGTGCTGTTTCACTTGTCGGGCGGTGCCGTGGACATGATTGACGGTATCGCCGATGCCGCCGAAGAACGCGGCTTTGCGCTCACGATGATCAAAAAGCGGGCAGGGGAGAAGATGACCCTTGCCGATGCGGCGCGTAGGATGTCGCAGCTGCCTGTTGATGGCATGATCTTCAACCTGCGTCAGATGGTCGATGACTTTGATACCTTTGAGGCACCGAAAGACCTCAAGACGGTGATTATCACGCCGATGGAGCATCCTACCTGCTCTACCGTTAGTGACGATCAAGAGGGTGGTGCGCGCATGGCGTGCGAGTACTTCTTAAATCGCGGGCACAAGAACGTGTACTTCGTCTCTGGTAAGGAAGAGTCGCTGTCGAGCCAGTGCCGTATGAAAGGTTGGCGTGCGGCGCTCGAGGCGCGTGGCATTGAGCCACCCGAGCCTCTGCAAGGCGATTGGAATGCGGATAGTGGCTATGCCGCGGGCCTTGTGCTTGCCGAAAAGCCCGATTGCACGGCGGTCCTCGCTGCTAACGACTGCATGGCAAACGGCGTGATGATGGCTCTACGTGACAAGGGTCTGAGTGTGCCCGATGATGTGTCCGTGATTGGCTTTGATGACGAGCTCTACAAGACGATTCCCAACTCGATTCTGACGTCGGTGAAGTTTCGCCATCGCGAGCTGGGCATCCGTGCGCTTAACGAGGTCGTCGCAGGCCTGGAAGCCCCGAGCTCCAGAAGCCGCACGCTCGTCTCGGGTGTGCTGGTCGAGCGTTCCAGCGTAAAGGACCTGCGGGCGTAGACGTGCTCGGCCTGTTCGTCTAAATCTGTAATAGGTAGGGCCGAAAATCTCAGCTAGATGTTACAGATTTAGACAATTCGGTCCAGCTTATTCCGTTTGTCTCGATCTGTAACAACTAGACGGTCAAAAGTGGTCTACATGTTACAGATCGAGATTGTTCGGCCCGGGCCGCCCGTTCGTCTAAATCTGTAACAGCTTGGACCGAAAAACTCGGCTAGATGTTACAGATTGAGATGAACAGGAGGACGGGTGCGGTCTAAACAAAATGGCCCGCGCATCACACATCGATGCACGGGCCATTTATTGTCTGCGAGCGGCAGGTGGTGTCAGCGTCTTATGCCTCGAGGTTTTCCTCGATCCAGGCGACGGCACCCTTGGGATCCTTAGTGAGGTCGATGTACTGTTTGCCCTTGGGCGACAGCAGCGTGATGCCCAGGCGGTCGGTGTCGGCCTTCATCTCGTTGTAATAGGTGCGAACCTGCGGAGCCAGGACGATGACGTTGTACTGGTCCATGATGGCGTAGTGGCTGCCGTAGGCACCGGCGTTGGCGGTAATGTCGATGCCCAGCTCGTCGGCGCCTTCCTTAAGCGCGTTGGCGAGCAGTGCAGAGGTGCCGGCGCCAGCGCACAGAACCAGAACCCTCAGATTCTTGCCCTTAAGGGCGGACGGAGCTGCGGAGGCCTCGGTGGCAGAAGCGGTCTCGACAACAGGAGCCTCAACGGCGGGGGCGGCAGCGGTCTTGACGGCCTTGGTCTCCTCGGCCTCTTCTTCGGCCAGGGTCTCGGCCTCCTGCTTGCACAGGACGTTGTCGTAGGCCTTGCAGAACGGGTAGTAGATCAAGAAGTCAACGACCAGCAGGACGACAACCAGGACCAGAGAGATCGGCTGGAAGTTGGTGTCGATGAAGGTGCCGATCGGTCCGGGGAGTGCCCACGGCATGGCATAGATAAAGCCGTTCATGCCCAAAAAGTCGATGAAGAACTTACCAATGAGGACGTTGGCCACGGGGGCAAACAGGAACGGGATCAGGAAGTACGGGTTGAGGATGATGGGCGCGGCGAACAGCAGCGGCTCGTTGACGGCGAACATCACGGGTACGACAGAGGCTTTGCCGACGGCCTTGAGCTGCTTGGAGCGCATAAAGAGCAGGAAGATGATCGGGACAATGAACGTGGCGCCGGTGCCGCCGAGTTCGCCGATGTAGTTACCGAAGTTCTCGGTCAGGGCGAGGGCGGGGTGACCGCCGGCCTGCAGCGTGGCGAGGTTGGTGGTGATGTTGCCAAACAGCGCGGCGTTGAGGGCAGGCTTAACGACCGAGGGGCCGTGGATGCCCATGAACCAGAACAGCGGGATCATGAACCAGATGAGGGCGAGGCCGGCGTAGGAATCGGCAGCGGCGAACAGCGGGCTCACCAGCGTGGAGATGACGTTGGCAAACGGGACGGCCAAGCAGGTGCGGCAGATAACGTCGATGACGGCGACAAACAGGATGGAGAAGCTGAAGGCGAAGATGTCGCGGAAGTTCTGGGCGATGGCGCCGGGGACTTCTTTGGGCAGCTTGATGGTGATGTCTCGCTTAATGCAGAAGGCATAGATGTTGACCGTGGCAAATGCGGCGACAAAGGAGCTCAGCAGGCCCTTGGTGCCCATGTTGTCGGTAAAGAACACCGAGACATCGGCGCCGTCGATCTTGGCACTCGTCTGGGTAACGGCCAAGATGAGCATAGCGCACATGGCGGCGACCATGGTGCTCGTGGCGTTGATGGCCTTGCCGGCAGGCATGCGGCGGTTCTTGGAGCCGGTCAGCGCGCTTGCGGTGGTGCCGGCGACCATGATGCCCACGACGCCCATCGTGAAGTTGTAAACCTTGTTGCAGAAGTTCACGACGTCGACGTTCCACCAGTCGGGCAGCGTAAAGCCGCCGACCGTGGCGACAACGCCCGGCAGGGTTGAAATAAGCAGGAAGACAGAAGAAGACAGGATGATGGGCATTGCTGCCAAAAAGCCGTCTTTAATGGCCTGAAGGTAGATGTTCTTAGAGACCTTGTCGAAGTACGGCTGACCTTTCTCCAAGAACTTAACGATCGATTCCATAGTTCACGCTCCTCTTTGCATGAAATCTTAATGGCATGGACGTTGAAAACCTATATGGTCTCCCGCTTGCTAAAAGCCCGGGTGCAGGCGGGGTCGGTCCCAGGGGGAGAGAGGGGAGCGGCTGGGTTTGTATCGCATGGGGCCGCTCCCCCTCGGGGGAAAGCGAGGCGATGCGCTACTGCGCGTCCGCCATAGTGTCGGCGAGCTCCTTGTACCAGAGTGCCGACTGCTTGATGTAGCGTTTTTGCGTGTCGAAGTCGATGTAGAACAGGCCGTAGCGCTTGTTATAGCCATTGGCCCACGAGAACTGGTCCTGCAGGCTCCAGATAAAGTAGCCCTGGACGTCGACGCCCTCGGCACGCGCCTGGAGCACCTTCTCCATGTGCTGGTCGACAAAGTCGATGCGCTCGGGATCGGCGACGATGCCGAGCGCATCGGGCTCGGGGTCCTTGTGGCCCAGGCCGTTTTCGGTGATATAGATGACGGGGAGGTTGGGATAGGTGGCGCTGATGTGCTTGAGCGTGTCGTAGAGGCCTTGCGGGTAGATGAGCCAATCCCAGTCGGTGGTGGGGATACCCGGCATATCGACCTGCTGCCCGACGCCCTTAAACTTAAAGCACGAGGTGCCCTTGTCTCCGGTGCCGTTAAAGCTGTTGGTGGACTCGCCATCGTAGGCGGCGATAAACGCCGACTGATAGTAGTTGAGGCCGAACATATCGTTGCGGGGCGCCGCCTTGGCGAGCTCCTCCATGTCGCTGTCCTCAACCGTAAGTGTGGCGTTGTTGGCACGCAGAATCTCGTTGATGAGTGAGAGGGTGCGCGCGGAGTAGTGACCCAGGAAGGCGCCGTCCATGATGAAGTCGGTGTAGAAGGCGTTGTACAGGTCGGCGGCGTGCTGGTCGGCGGGCGAGTCGGTAGCAGGATATGCCGGCGTCAGGACGTTGACCATGCCAATGCGTCCGCCCAGGTGCTCGGTCTCGTCAAGATCCTTATACAGGTTGACGGCGCGGGCGTGGGCAACGAGCTCGTTGTGCTGGCTCTGGATGCCGCTCGTCACATCAAAGTGATGGTTGGGCGGGAAGTTGCCTTGGATGTATTGGGAGTGCGAGAGGCTGATGAGCTCGTTGATGGTGAACCAATTCTTGACCTCGCGGAACTCGCGGAAGCAGAACTCGGCATAGCGCACATAGGCGTCGACGGTCTTGCGGTTGAGCCAGTCGCCCTGGTTGAACAGGGCGGCGGGGGAGTCAAAGTGATGCAGGGACACATAGGGCTCGACGCCATACTTTTTGCAGCAGGCGAACAGCTCGTGGTAGTGCTTAACGCCCTCGGCGAGGGGTTCGGCATCGTCGCCGTTGGGGAAGATGCGGGTCCAGGCGATGGACACACGAATGGCGTTGAGTCCATGCTCGGCAGAAAGGCGGATATCCTCCTCGTAGCGGTTGTAGAAATCACTGGCCGGGTCGGGCAAAAAGCGACCCTGGGCGACAAGGTAATCGTCCCACATGGTCTTACCCTTGCCTGCCACCTTCGTGGAACCTTCCGTTTGGTACGCGGCGGTTGCGGCGCCCCAAACAAAGCCCTTCGGCAGCTGCTGTACGCGGTTTAGCAAAGACATATGCATACACCCTCTCGTCTCGCTGTTCGATATTGTGCGTTTGCGCTCAGGAGGCTCCCTGGTTAGCGTTCAGCGGTGAAAAAGCCCGATAAACACTATCTTAAAATGATTAGAACCAAAATGAGCACGTGAACATTTGACAATGAGCACGTTAACATCCGGCTGGGATGTATAGAAACAAAACAACTTCAAACAGCCGCGAACGGTTGTATTTGTTCGGTAAGCGGTTTTGATTGACAGAAGTTTTCATGTTGTGGTATATGGCTCGGGTATCATGAGCACGTTATCAATGTATGTACGATGCGCCATGGGCGCGGGGAATAGTTGGGAAGCAGGTTAGCGTGGAAGGCATGGATCAGCAGACAAGGAATGGTCGTTCGGCGAGCGCGGCAGAGGTTGCGGCGCTCGCTGGCGTGAGCCGCCAGACTGTGTCTCGCGTGGTCAACGGTATGCCCAACGTGACGGAAAAGACGCGCAAGCGTGTGCTGGCCGCCATGGAAGAGCTGGGCTTTCGTCCCAATTTTGCTGGAGCGGCGTTGCGCGGCGGGTCGTATCGTTCTATTGGCCTGTGCATGTACAACATCACACGTGTCGGTAACCTGGCGACGCTCGAGGGTATCATGCAAGCGGCGCGCGAGCACGATTTTGCCGTCACTATGATCGAGATGGGCGGCGACAAGCCCTATGCACTTGCCGATGCCTCGCGCCGCATGGTCGAGCGACCCGTCGACGGCATGATTCTCAACATGAACCGCATGGCTCCCGATTTTGAGGAGTTTGTTCCCCAGCCGGGAGTGCGAACGGTCATCCTGTCCATGTATGCGCATCCGCGCTGCACGACGATCGACTCCGACCAGTATGGTTCGTGCGAGCTGTTGACCAATTATCTGCTGGAACATGGTCACTCGAATATGCGGTTTGTGGCGGGTCCGGAAAACTCGATTTCCTCGCGTTTTCGTGAGGCCGGTTGGCGCGATACGCTGGGTCGTGCTCATGTCGATGCCGCTCCGATGCTGCGTGGCGATTGGAGTGCGGACAGTGGGTACGCCATGGGCGAGCGGATTGCGGCCGAGGTGCTTGCCGGCGGGTCGCAGACGCCGACTGCCGTGCTTGCGGCAAATGACCAGATGGCGCTGGGCGTTATCGCCGCGCTCGAGAACGCGGGCCTGTCCGTGCCCGACGACGTGAGCGTGGTTGGTATCGACGATGCACTCGAGGGACTTGTTCCTCACAATCGGCTGACGACGCTGCGATTTGATTTGCGCGGTGTCGGTAAGCTTGCGTTTGAGGCGGCGATTGGAGAGAGCTCGTCTATCGAGGCGATTCATGTGCCGAGTACGCTGGTCGAACGCTCGACTGTTAGGGACATACGGGGTTAGGTCCTACTCCGTTTGTCTCGATTTGTAACAGGTAGACGGTCAAAAGCGGGCTACGTGTTACAGATTTAGATTCTTCGGAAAGAGCAATCCTGTTCGTCTCAATCTGTAACAGCTAGGACCCAAAAACTCGGCTAGATGTTACAGATTGAGACAAACGGACCCGCCCAAAAAGGCCGGGGGCGGCGCGCCGTGTGACGTGCCGCCCCCGGCTGAGAAATGGGGACAGGTTATGTGGGCGGTGCAATTCCGCCAACCGCTCGTCGCAAGCCGCTAGTCCAGACGACGGGTCTGCGCCACGTGCTTATACCAGTATGCGCTTGCCTTGGGCGTGCGCTTCTGGGTTTCAAAGTCAACGTAGAAGAAGCCGTAACGCTTGTTGTAGCCATTGGTCCAGGAGAACTGATCCTGCAGGCTCCACAGGAAGTAGCCGCCTACGTTGACGCCAACCTCCATGGCCTTGAGCAACCAGCGCAGGTGCTGCTCGATGTAGTCGATGCGCGGCTGGTCGTCCACAAAACCGTCCTTGTAGGGGTCCTTGTAGCCCATGCCGTTCTCGGTGATGAAGATCTGCTTGTAGTTGGGGTAGCGCTGCTTAATGTAGACGAGCAGATCGAACAGACCCTCGGGATAGATGATCCAGTCCCAGTCGGTGGTGGGGATGCCGGGCTTGTTCACATGCTCGCCAATACCCTTAACGCGCCAGCGGCCGGTGCCCTTCTCGCCCGTACCGTTGTGGTGCAGGTCGTTCTCGCCATCGTAAGCCTTCAAGAAGCGGCACTGGTAGTTGTTAACGCCCAGGTAGTCGTTGTAGAGCGCGGCCTCGCGCATAATCTCGAGGTCCTCGTCCAGGATCTCGATGGTGCCGCCCGAGACGGCAGCCAGGCGGTTGGCGCACTCGAGGGTGTCGGGGGCATAGTCGCCGCGGAAGGTGGCGTCGAGCAGAAACTGGTTCTGCAGCACGTGCTCGTTGTTGGCGGCTTTGATGTCGGCGGGGTCGTTCTCGTTGAGCGGGTACTTGAACTCCAGCGACTGGATGACGCCGATCTTGCCCTTAAAGCCGCCGTTGTGGAAGGCCAGCACGGCCTTGGCGTGGGCGAGCATCATGTTGTGCTCGCACTGGAAGGCCTCGGCCAGATGCGCCTTGACGCCACCGGGGAAGGTGCCCTCGATGTAGGTGTTGGAGGCGTCGGCCCAGATCTCGTTAAAGGTGAACCAGTAGGTCACCTGGTCGGCGTACTCCTTAAAGCAGAAGGTGGCAAAGTCCACAAAGGCGTCGATGGTCTCGCGGTTGAGGAAATCGCCCTTCTCAAAGAGGGGAAGCGGCGTATCGAAGTGATGCAGTGTGACAAACGGCTCAACGTGGTGCTTGTGGCACTCGGCGAAAAGGTCGTGGTAGAACTGGACACCCTCGGGGTTGATCTCGCCGGTGCCGTTGGGGAAGATGCGGCTCCAAGCGATGGAGAGGCGGATGCCGTTGATGCCGAATTCCTCGCACAGCTCCAGGTCGACGGGGTACTGGTTATAGAAGTCCGAAGCGGGATCGGGGGAAAAGCGCCCCTGGGCCTCCAGGAAGTCGTCCCAGGCAACCTTGCCCTTACCGTGAGTGCGGGTCTCGCCCTCTACCTGGTAGGCAGCAGTGGCGCCGCCAAAGACAAAGTCCTCGGGAAACTGCGCAGGCGGGTTGGTGACGCTAGCAGGATTAACGGACATGATGATCCAATCGTCTAAATCGAAGGGCCAACCGGCTGTTGATGGTCGGCTGGCCCTGGGCGTTACTTACTTCGATAGTTGCTCGGAGACGAAGGCGAGAGACTTGTCGCCGTTCTGGGAGAGCTCGATGTACTGCTTGCCACGGCAGGCGACGCACTTGTTGCCCACACGCTCGCAGTCTTTCTGCAGGTCGGCCAGGTAGCTGGCAGCCTGCGGGGCCAGGACGACCAGGTCAAAGTCGGGGAGCATATCCACGTGGTTGCCATAGGCCTCGGCGGCGGTTTCAAGATCGATGCCGCGCTCCTTGGCAGCCTTGGCCAGCGCGTTGGCGAGCAGGCCCGAGGTACCGCCACCCTGGCAGAGCACGAGTACGCGCTTGCCGTTAAGGTCGCTGGCGGTCGTTGCCTCGGCAGCGGGTGCTGCAGAAGCGGCAGGGGCGTCGGCCTTCACGGCCTCGGCTGCGGCGCCGGCGGCAACGCTCTTGGCATCGGCCTTGCCCTGGAAGGCGTCGTTGAGCTTGGCGGCCTTCTCGGCGTTCTTGGCGGCGAGCTCCTCCTGGGAGATCTCGGCCTCCTCGGCGCACTTCTGGGCGTCATATGCACGGAAGAACGGGTAGTACAGGACGAAGTCGACGACCAGGATGAGGGCGAGCATCACAAAGGCGAGCGGCTGGAAGCCCAAGCCCATGATGGTGCCGATGGGGCCGGGAACGGTCCAGGGCAGGGTGTACATAAAGCCGTTCATGCCCAAGAAGTCGATAAAGATCTTGAGGATCCAGATGTTGGCGATCGGGGCAAAGACAAACGGGACAAAGAAGACGGGGTTGAGCACGATGGGTGCGGCGAACAGCAGCGGCTCGTTGACGGCAAAGCAGACGGGGACGATGGCGGCCTTACCGACGGCGCGCATCTCCTGAGACTTGGCCAGGAAGCAGAACATAAAGACCAGGACGAGCGTGGCGCCGGTGCCGCCCATGCAGACGACGAAGTACTGGGCACCCTGGGTCAGGACAGCGGAAGCGTGCTGGCCAGCCTGGAATGCGGCCAGGTTGTCGGTCATGTTGGCAACAAGGGCGGCGGCGATGGCGGGCTCGACGATCGAGGGGCCGTGGACGCCGACGAACCAGAACAGGCTCATGGCGCCGTAGATCACAGCGAGGCCGATGTAGCCATCGGCAGCGGTGAACAGGGGCTGGAACACCTGGATGACACCCTGGGCAAAGCAGAAGCCAAAAGCAGCGCGGAAGACGATGTCAAAAACCCAAAAGACGGTGATGCAGACGGAGAAGGGGATGATGTCCTTAAAGGTCTGCGAGATGTTGGGCGGAACCTGCTCGGGCATCTTGACGGTGATGTTGCGCTTGATGAAGAACTTATAGATGATGCCGGTCACAAACGCGGCGATGAAGGCGGTCAGCAGGCCTTTGGAACCAAGGTAGGTGGTGTTGAAGCCGCTGGCGGCGTCCGTGGCGATGGTGTCGCTCGAAAGGAGCAAGAAGCCGATGATGGCCGCGCACATGCATGAGATAAAGTTAATCTGGTTATTCTTGGGCAGGTCGCGGTTCTGAGCGTCGGCGAAGTGCTTGGCGGTGGTGGCGGCGCAGGCGATGGCCAGGATGCCCATGGAGTAGTTGTAGCACTTCCACAGGGCGTTGTTGATGTCATCGGGCCAATAGAAACCCCAGATGTTGGGGACCGAGGCTACCAGGCAGAAGATGGACGAGAAGATGATGATGGGGATGACGGAGATAAAGCCGTCGCGGATCGCCTTGAGGTACTTGTTGCGGGCGATCGCGTTGAAAAAGGGCTGGCCCTTTTCGATGGTGGCGATGAGTTGCTCCATGCAAAGCTCCTAAGAGTCGGTGGGTTAGCAACGATGGTAGCTTTTGGCGTTCGGTTGCCAAAATGTTGACGTTGCCATTTTGCGGCACAAAAAAAGACGCGAATCGGGGGTTCCTGTGCCTGCGAACCGTCGATTCCTTACGCGTAAACGTTTGAGCCGCCCGGTGGCTCTGTGTTTGCACAATGGCAACGTTAACATTTGGTCGACAAAAGCCGTTCGGGGAAGCGGGATTGTCGGTGAACGGTAGGTTTTGGGTGGTGAGCGTATGGTGGGGGAGGCGTTGGATATACTTGAAGGCGTTAAAAATGACTGCGCAAGGTGCCACCAATGGCATCGTTGACATAGAAAGATCGACCTATGGCCGCTGTTAAAAAATCGGTTTCCGTTAAGGACGTGGCGCGTCTCGCGGGCGTCTCGGAGCAGACGGTCTCGCGCACCGTGCACGATTCGCCCAGCGTGCGCCCCGAGACCAAGGAACGCGTGCGTGCCGCCATGCGCGAGCTGGGGTATCGTCCAAACTTTGCCGGCCGGTCGCTGCGTCGCGGCAAGTTCAAGACCGTCGGCGTCGCCATGTTCAACATTACCGGTACCGGCAACCTCGACCGTATGGAGGGCTTTGCCGCCGCGGCCGACAAACATGGCTACGCCATTACCCTCACTAAAGTAGACGGGCATCCGTATACCCTCGAGAGCGCATCGTCGCGCATGAGCGCACTGCCAGTGGACGGCATGGTCGTGATCATGAACCGCATGCCGGCGGACTTTGGCACCTTTGAACCGCTGCCCGGCATGCAGACGGTGCTCGTTACGATGTTGGAGCACCCGCTCTGTTCAACGGTCGATAACGACCAGTTCGATTGCTCGCGCCAGGTGGTCGAGTACTTGCTGGGGCGGGGGCACAAAACCGTGCACTTTATCTCGTGCCCCGAGCGCTCGCTTTCGGGCATGCGGCGCGAGGAAGGCTGGCGCGAGACATTGCGTGCGCATGGCATTGAGCCACCGCGACTTATCCGTGGCGATTGGACGGCGCAGAGCGGATATGCCGCAGGTCAAGCCCTGGCGGATGATCCGACCTGTACTGCCATCTATGCCTCCAACGACGCCATGGCCTACGGCTGCATTCGCGGACTCGAGTCGCGCGGAAAGCGCGTGCCCGAGGACGTGAGCGTGGCGGGTGTTGACGACAGCCTGGGCGATATTGTGCCCGATTGTCGCCTGACCACGGTGCGCTTTGATAACAGGCGCGTCGGCATGTGGGCGGTCGACAAGATTGCTGGCGCCGAGGGCGTTGCACCCGGTGTGGAGCACATGCTGTTTCCGGGCGTGCTCGTCGAGGGCGATACGGTGCGCGATGTACGCTAGGGCGCGGGTCTGTTTGGGTTGCCGCTAATTGTGTTCGATATTGTTCAAATTGGTTTAAAAACCGTTCACGGGCGAAAAGTGACCGTTCATAGCTTGAAATTACGTTTTGCGCTGTTCTTTTTTGTTTGAATGTTAATGTTTCTGCCATACAGAACGCAGCGCGTATGCCCGGACGCGATGCTCTCCATTGGTTCATATGTGAAAGGAACGCAATATGGCAACCAAAGAAGAAATCTCGATGGTTGGATTCGAGATCGTCGCATACGCGGGTGACGCCCAGACCGATCTGCTCGCAGCGCTCGATGCTGCTCGCGAGGGTGATTTTGAGAAGGCCGAGCAGTTGCACAAGGATGCCAGCGATGCACTCATCGGTGCCCACGACACGCAGACCAAGCTGCTTTCGCAGGAGGCCGGCGGCGGCGAGATGGAGATGACCTTCATCATGGCTCACGCTCAGGATACTCTCATGACCACCATGATCCTGGAGAAGCAGACCCGCTTTACCATCGATGCCTATAAGCGCATCGCCGCACTCGAGGCTAAGCTCGCCTAACGAGCTCTCACAACCAAGTCCCCTTCCAAAAGCTCTGCCGCTACCCGCGGCAGGGCTTTTTCTGTTCTCCTCCAAGTTGCGGTGAAATAGGGCTCGACAGGCTAAGATGACCCGCTTTCCTCCGTCTTCCGAGGGGCGGTTGGCAACGCTCGCCACGAAAACGGCCCATCTACTACGTTTAACCCGATACCCCCGACCACACCCGCGTTTCATGAAAAACTGCAGGCGTTCTACCTGCGGTTTTGTTTTTGCTCCATGTGGCATGGCCGGGGATGGGCAGTTAAACGTAGTAGATGGGCCCATTTCGTGGCGAGCGGGTCACGCGGCCATCCGTCGCGCGTCCTCCCGTTCGATTTTTGCTCGATGGGTATACTTCCTTTCGCATTAGACGCCGGAATGAGGAGGTATCCAAATGCCGGATAACGGGTCAATACAAAAAAGAGATGCGCATGAGATGGCTCATGGGCGTCCTGTCCAGATAACCGAGCACACGACGGTAACCGAGCTGCAGCCTAGCCTGTCCGACGTCGTGTGCGCAAACAAAAAGCTGCAGATTGGCTTTATCGTTGTGCTCGTGGTACTGGCGCTGCTGTCGGGCTTTGTAGCTCGTCCGCATTTCGCCGATACCAAAACTTGGGACTCCACCATCGAGGTTATCGATCAAAAGAAAGGTAACGTACTGGCGCTCACGACCTCGTGTGTGGCGCTGTCTGCGGGCATTACGGCGCTGCCGGGCGATACGGGAACGCCGGTCGCCGAGCAGCTCGCCCAGCTTTCGGGCAACTTGGGCATCGTGCTTGCCGTGCTCTACCTCGAGAAATATCTTCTGACCATCTTGTGGTCGGTTGGTCTGGGCATCCTGATCCCGTTTGCGCTGGTGCTCTTTGCGGTCTCGCTTGGCATTCACGGACGCTGGAGCACGAGCGCTGTCCTGCGCCGTGTGGCGACGCGCGTGTTGGTGGTTGCCGTGATCGGCATGGCGCTTGTGCCCGCGAGCGTATGGGTATCGCAAAAGGTCGACGAGACATATCGCGTCAGCATTGAACAGGCCGAGCAAAAGGCAGCCGACGCCGCGGAAAAGACCGATACCTCGGAGAAGTCAGGCGAGACCAGCTCAAAATCGAACAAGAAAAAGGCCGAGTCCACAGAGTCCAAGAACGTGCTCGAGCAGTTGACTGACGGGGCCTCGAGCCTGGTTACGTCGGTAACCAGCGGTGCCAAGCAGATGACCGACGAGATCGTGCAGCAGCTGTCTCTTATACACATCTGACGCTGCCGACGAAGGCTTAGG
>URWM01000010.1 GCA_900551655.1 uncultured Collinsella sp. | reverse complement strand
ATGTAGCCATCTGACGTCGGCATGCACGCCGCCGTCGGGGTCACCCCGTCCGCCACGGCGTTCTTCTTCTCATTGCGTGTGTCGGGGTTGACCGCGATGCCGAAGCCCGTGCCGTCGGAGACGAAGAGCGTATCGCCCATGAACTCCCACAGGCCCAGCCCCGTCTCGACGCCGCCGATCTTGAACGGATGCTTGCCGTCCTTCGCCACCTGGCCGTCACCCACGAGGGCATCGGTGTTGCCCGTGCTCCACGGTGCGCTCTGGAGCCATGTGTTCACGGTCGTGTCGAACGCCTTGGCGACGTCCATGAGAAGCGCCACGTTGCCGTCTGCGAGCGTCTCCTTGCCGCCGACGACCGCGCCGTCGAACACGTTGTACGCCGCCACGGCACCTCGGTCTGGGCACGTGGTGCCCGTGTCGGTGCCATACATCATCGACGCGCCCACGGGAATCTTCGCCGCCTGCTCGGCGGTGACGACCACGCGCGTGACGCCCGTCTCGGCGAGCGCGGGGTGGATCTGGATGTTGAAGTCCGTGCAACCCGGGAAGTCCACCTGGGAGGACTTGCAGAGCGTCTTGGTCAACTGGTGGAAGTTGATATACCACTGGTCATAGACGCTCATGCCCGAGTAGCCCGTGGTCGCGGTCTTGCAAAGGTCGACGAGCGAGTCGTGCGACGTCGTGCGGTTGGCGACCTTCGCGCCCGAGACGGAGCGCGGGCACCCGTCGGCGTCGATGCTCATGGGGTATGTCGGCGTCAGCATGTACGGTCGCAGCGTGCCGTCCGGCAGCAACGCCTTGGGGTTCGGCTGCGAGCCGCTGAATCGACTGTCGGACCACGAGACGAGCAGGTTGCCGTTCGTCAGCACCTCGACCGCCTGCCACACGACCGGCGCGATCTCGTAGACGTTGTTGCCGTGTCCGTTGTCCACGCGCGAGAAGCCGTAGTCGACGCCGTCGATGGCCTCGACCCACGGCACGCCGTCGGCGTCGGCACCGGCGTTGGCGGACACGTGGAACCACGGGCCGCCCTCGGTGTCGAACGGGTCGACAGCCGCGCTCGTCGCCGTCGCCGGCACGAACTCGGTGGAGGCCACGCGCTTCGCCGCCGCGCTCATCGGCTTGATGTCGGTGGGGCTGCCCACAGGGATGAGGAACGTGTACACCAGCCCCGTCTTGTGCTTGTCGACCATCGCGGCGACGGTCTCGTTCTTATAGCGCCCGGTCGAGGCGTCGCGCTCGAGCGTCTTCTGGTCGCCAAGGTTCTTCACCGCGCCGACCAGCGCCCACACCGCCTTGTCCGATGCCAGCGGGTCCGCGTAATCGAACCCCTCGGTTGCCTGCTCGGTTGCCTGCGTATCGGCCATTTAGGCACCTACCTTTCGCATCTGGCAAATCTTGCCGTTTACCTTTTTGAGTCCCAAGGCCGTAACCGCAGCCGCCGAGTCGATAATCGACTGGTAGTTCAGGGCTGCCGTCTTGGCGTCCTTGAGCGCCGCCTGGGCGTCGTTGAGGGCCTTTGTCGAGTCCTGCTCGCGCTTGGCCTCTGCGGTCCTGCGCCCCGCCTCCGACTCAACGCGCTCGGTCTCGGCGGTCTTGCGCTCCGTCTCTTTCTCCTTGCGCCCCGCCTCGGCGTCGGCGCGTCCTTTCTCGGCCGTTTCGACAGAAGCCTTGAGCTGCTTGAACTCGTTGTTGACCTTGTTCACGCCAGCCGCCGCGTCCGTCGCGGGCTTCTTGAGCTCCGCGATCTGCTCGGCAGTGAGGTCGCTATATCTCAGCGCGTCGCCCTTCGGCACGCCGACGACCAGCACGTTGCCCTCCATCGTCGCCGTTGCCTCCGAGCCCGAGGCGAGCGTCGTGGCTCGTGCCCCCTTGACCTCGGCGGCGACAGCCCTGTCGCGCGCGGCCTCCGCCGCCTTCTGCGCGGCCTTGGCCTCGTCTCGCGCCGTCTCTGCATCCTTGATGGTGCGCTGGTCGCTCGGCTCGTAGATGTACTCGGCGGGCTTGGCTCGCCTCTTTACGTCCCAGAGCGCCTCGATGCGCGTGCGTCCGCCGTATGCCTCGTCCGTGATGTAGGCCCATGCGTACACGCGCCCAGCCGCCTGGAGCAGCTCGTCGGGAATCTTCGCCTTGCTGTCGGCCACCGCGACCGTGTAGCACGTCCCCGTGGTCGACTTGGCGAAATGCACCTGCTCGCAGCCGACAACCTCGACCTCGCGCCCGGTGTCCCACTGCCACAGATCGCCGTCAAGCACCTGCAATGCCGCCATCACTCATCACCTTCCTCGTCCTCGTCGTTGTCCTCGTCCTCGTCGCCCTCCTGGGCACCCTTCGCGTTCGCCGCCAGGGCGGGCGGCAGCGCTGCCATGCGCTCCTCCTGCTCCCGCTGCTTGCGCTCCAAAATCTTCGCCCTCTCGTCGGGCGTGATGTTCGGCAGCTTTCGCAGGATCGTCTCGTCGTCCAGATACTCGGCCTCCAGGCACACGGTCTCGACCTGCTCCTTGGTGTTGCTGATGCGAGTGTGCGTGAACACGGGCGTGTCCTCGATGCCCTGCAACGCAAGGATGTCCATGATACCCTCGCGGATGTGGCGCTCAAACTCGGCGGCCTCCTCGTCCATCGGCTGGTATGCCGCGTCGATATGGTCGTTGGTCGCCCCCGCCGCGATGGTGTGGACGTCCAGCGCGCCGAAGTCCTCGTAGATGTCGGCCTTGATCTGCGCCAGCGTCTCCTTGCGGCCCTCGACGGGCACCTCCTGCGTGTACGGCGTCACGGACTGCCCCTGCTCGGCGTCGACCTCGGCCACGTGCGTCAGCTTGAGCTTCGCCCGCCACAGGTCGAGGTCCCTGTCGTCCATGCCGCCGGCTCCGTTGATGAGCCAGTAGATCTGTGCGCAGTCGCGTGTGTCGTTCACCAGGCCGCTCTTGATGAGGTCGTAGGCGTCGATGCTCTCGCGCATGCCGACGAGCGTGCTCTGGTGCGCGTCGCTGCCCCAGACCGCCACGATGGGCAGGCGGGAGTAGTTCTCCGCATCGACAGCCAGCTTCATCCCGTCCGCCGGTATCTCCCGATACGTGACCTTGTAGGCGCGCTTGGCCTCGGTCACCTCGAAGTCGAAGCCGCTGCCGCCCGACACCATCTCCGTGTAGCCGTCCTGCTCGTAGAGGGTCGCGTGCCACGGGTGATCGGAGTCGAGCCGCCAGAACCTCACGCCGGCGTATAGCGCCCCCGAGTACTCGTCCCACACCGGGCAGAACTCGTCGGCGGTGAAGACGTCGATGTGGTCGAGGTTCCAAAACGGGAATGACACACCGTGGATGAGCGCCTTGAGCCCCATCTCCATGACGTCGTCGTCGAAGCGGTCGCCAAGCCCCTCCTTGGTCGTGTCCTTGCCGCCCGCCGAGACGTCCACGAAGCTCACGCCCTTACCGAGCGAGTACGTGCAGCGCTGGACGTTTAGGCGCTTGAACAGGTTACTCGCCAGCCTCAGCTTCGAGGCCGTGAAGTCCTCGGCCTCGGCACCGGAGCACGAGTAGATCTTCTGCACGAAACGGTTGATCGTGACGTTGTGCTGGCGGTAGTACTCGTTCGCGGTGACGGCGTTGCGGTACATCTCGCTCGACATGTGCCGCTCGATGGCATCGGCCGCGAACGCCGTCGCCGACGCCGCCGCCTTGAGGTCGCCATCGGTCACCAAAGGCCCCTTAGACAAGCCGCTACCTCCCTCCAAAGAATGGGTTTACCTGCTCTTTCGCAGGCTTGTACATGCGCAGTGTTGCCACGCCGTAACGGAGCGCGTCGCAGCTGTGGTCCTCGACCTTGACGGGCCTGTCGCCGTCCGCCTTGGCGTCCCAGCAGTAGCCGCCGAGCTCGCCTATCAGCCCTGCGCAGGCGTCGGAGATGCGCACCGTGCCGTTGCCCAGGCACACGTCCGTCTCTCGTATGCCGTCCGCGACGTCGTTGCGCCCCTTCTTGGTCTTGAACCCGGCCTGCCGCATCGCGGCGATGAAGCTCGTGGCGCTCGGGTCGATGATGAACTTGGGCGGCTTGCCCAGCCCGCGCACGAAGTCGGCCATGTCGGCCACATAGTCGGCGTCCGTCTTCTGGTGCCCCGTGTCGCGGCCCGAGTAGCGGTACTCGTCCACCACGTGCCACACCTTGCCGTCAAACGCCCACAGCAGCGCCGCGAAGGCGTTCTGCGTGCCGTAGTCGCAGGACACCGCGTACTTGACGGCGCCGCCCGTATACCGGCTCTCGAGGGCGCCCTCCCACCCGGGGTAGACCAGGCCCTCGGCCAGCGTCCACTTGCCCAAGATGTAGCGGTCGTAGTACACGCCGCTGCCGTAGTCCTTGATGAGGGCTTCGATGACATCCGGTGCCAGCGCACCGTCCCAGATCGTGTAGTCCTGCCTGTAGATGTCGCTGTCGCCGTCGAGGAACCGCTTGAACCAGTGGTTCGGGCTGTCGGGGTTGCAGGTGCCGTCGAAGCGGCTGTGCTCGCAGCGCAGGCGGCTCTTGAGCATCTGGAACACATCTTCGCTCCACGTGGCGACCTCGTCGCCGTAGACCCACTCGAACGTGGCGCCCTGAATCTTGGATACGCTTGTCTTCTTATCCGCCCCGAGGCAGTAGACCTTGCGCCCGAATATCTGGGCCGTGTTGTCCCGCCCGATCTGGCTGACGACGTCTTCGCTGTAAAGGGAGCGCATCGGCTCGAGGATGTTGCGCTCGAGCGTCGAGCGGGTGTTCCCGATCATCACCGCCAGCCCCTCGCCCCTCATGGCGAGAAGCCTCTGCGGTATGGTCACGGCTATGTCGACGTAGCTCTTGCCCGAGCCCGTCGCCCCGCACTTCACGTTGTAGCGGTGCGTGCAGTTGGCGAGGTACTCGCGCTGCATCCTCGTGAGCGGCATCGGCTACTCGTCCCCGCCGATTGAGGACGGCACGGACAGCACAAGCTCCTTGGCGGCCTTGAGCACCGCCGTGTCGGTGGTGTCCATGATGCGCTGCGCCTTGGCGTACTCCTGCGGGTACTTGCGCTCCAAAAGCCACGCCGCCGCCTGCCAACTGTCGCCGCTCGCGTCCATGATGCGGCCCACGAGCGTCGCCTTGCGCTCGACCTCGGCCTTTTTTAGAACGTGACACAGTTGACGCTGATTGTCTGTTCTGGGGTGGTTGATCCAGCGGCTGTATGTCTCGCGTGCGACCCCGAGATACGCGGCGATGTCCCTGTCGGTCATTCCGGCACGGCACAGGCGGACGGCATCCTCGATGCCCTCCTTGGTCAGCTTTTCACGCCCTTTTCCCGCCACAAAATCACATTTCCGCTGGTAGATAGCCATATGGAAACGCGAACGTTCCCACCTTTTTACGCACGTGGACAAGCGCGTGCGTTTGCCCACGAGCGTAAAAAGGGGGTAACGTTCAAAGAAAAGGCCCCGGTTTCCCGGGGCCTTTCGGCTACTCGACCTTGGTCGACTTGATTCTGATTACCTCGGCCAGCCTCTCAAACGTCTCCGTCCAGCTTCTGCCGTCTGTGCGCGGCCTGTCGTATGCGGTTGCTCTCCGCCTCTTCCTCGAGCCGCCTTTTCCGCTCCGCCAGATAGCACCCCTTGCATAGCCTCCACTTCTTCGCCTGCGCCGACGTGTCGAACACGGGCCGCGCGTCGCACACGATGCACAGCCCATCCGTTCCGGTCGAAAAGCGTCCGTACCGCTGCCGCGCGTGCCTCACGGCACTCGGCGTCACCCTCAGCTCCGCCGCGATCTCCGCCGCCGTCCGCTCCGGGTGCGCCTGCATCCGCCTTATCATCTCGTCCGTCCACAGGACGTAAGAGGAGCGCCCCTTCCGGAGCGCCCACTCGTCCCTCAACGGATGTGTTGACTTTGTAGATGGGCCTTTTGGCCCATCTCCTACAGGTGGCCTACACGCCATTCGCATACCCCCTCGCGCTCGGTTTGCTTCGGCTACCATACCAAGCGCCGGGGACCACCTCACGCACGGCGCTCGATTATCGCCCCGCACTTCGGGCAATGGACGGCCTCATACGCCAGCATGTCCCCAAAGCCGATATGTTCCCAGATCTGTCCATCCCATCCACAGTCGGAGCAGTGGAAGTAGCCGTCGACCATCCGCTTGCCCGGGATGAACGGATCCTGCTTGTGCTCGACAAGGTCAAGGCACGTCGGGCGGTCGATTAAGTCGGCGATTTTTCTGCACGGCACATTAAGGTCGCAGATGGCGTATTTGTTACCGAAAAGCGCCTCCGATATTTCACAGCACTTGGCGAATGATTCACCATCGCAGTTGCAACTCCGTAGGAACCTCGCAGCCTCAACCCGATCCTCATTGCTAATCATCGACAATCGCCGCCCCACACTTAGGACAATGGTTCCACCGCATATCGCCGATTGAGTAACCGCAGACTTCGCAACACGGGGTCTTCCTGCCGTACTTGGTCTTGAACCTGCCGTGGCGCGTGGTGGTTGGGCGGTCGATTAGGTCGGCAATACGCTCGAACACGTCGTTCATCTCGTGGTATCCGGTGTCGGGTTCCATTACCGTCTCGTCCAGCAGTTCATAGAACTCTTCTTTGTAGCGGACGCGGTTCATGTAGGATAGGCAACGCAGATTCTCTATCGCCTCGCGGCGCTCTTCATCGGTAATCATTGTCGCTCCTAAAGTTCCACCGCTTGACAAGCTCGTCCTTGGTGAACTGAATGACGGAATCGGTGTCGTTCTCGTCGCCGCTGTAGAGGACTGTACTTAGCGGAAGATGGTACCAAGTTGTTTTTAGCAGTGGCCTAGTTCGATACTCGCTATCAACGTTGATGCGCAATTCAACGCCGCAGTCACATCTGATAATCCCCTGCCTTAGATGCGTGCTGTTTGTTGCACGCGTATACGGCTTTTTGGCTATCGGCTGCCCGCAGAACGGGCACGGCTTCAGCCCTTCAAGCAGCTCCAGCTCACTCATTCGTCTACCTTAGAAATAGAAAGCGCCACGTACTTCTGGGCGAGGCCCTCGAAGTCGTCGAGGATGTAGTCGATTCGGTAGGTCGCCCCGTTGAGCGGATGCCTTGCCGCCGCCCCGACGGCGTAGCCTTCGTTCGTGACAACGTCGAATACGATCTTGTCGCCGACCTCGTAGCCCCGGTCGTTCTTGCGGACCTCGAACGTCTTGGTGCCGTTCATGATTGCGTCGGCGTATTTGATAAAGACCTTGAGTCGATGCGTTTTCATTCGTCCTCCTTGCGCTGGAACCCGAGCTGCTCGGTTATGTCGTTCTCGTCGAACGTCCACGAGTACATGTCGAACACTTCATACGAGTCGTCGATGATGACATTCGATACGTTCACCTCACGCAGCCGGCCATCCTCTCGCATGACCACGGCAACCGGCTGACGGGTCTTACCCGTATCCCTGCTGCTCGAGGATATGCAGCAGTCGAGGTCGGTGGCCGTCTTGTCGAAAACGCCGACGAGCAGCGCCTTCTCGTAGCCGGTCTTCGAGTCCGTCTTGAACGTCTGGACGAAGCACGGCACCAAATCGCTAGTCAGCATCAACCTTCACCTCCTTCAGTTTGCGTCCACAGAACGGGCAGTAGTTGATCGGAGCGCTCAATGCGTACGCGCTCGATGCGACCGAATAGTCGACGGCGATGACGTGCTTGCCGTTGCGCGTCTTCTCAATCCACATGTCGACCTCCTCTTCGACATCGCCGAAGTTGAGGTGCTGCTTTTCGCAGTAGGGGCAGTCAGCTTGAGTTATCATTCGCCCTCACCATGTCCTCTCGCGCTGCTCCTCAATCATCTCGACCTCTGCCTTGACCCGTGCGTCCTTATCGCGGAAGGCTTTCGAGCAGCGCTCTGGCAGCTGGATTGACCTGGTGATTGCGTTCGCCAAAAGCTCTCCGCACTCATTGCAATAGTCACCGCATACCCACCACTCGTACCAGATCTCGCCGTTGAAGCTCAAGGTGATGTACGCGCGCGCCTTGTCGTCAATCTCGGCGCCGCAGCAGTCGCAGGTGTAAGCATCCACAGTCTTTTGACGCTTCATTAGCCCTCACCCCTCAGCTTGCGGATACGGTCTGCAATGTCGCGCATGGCAATTCGAGCGCAGCCGTCCTCGCCACCGGGGCACGATGTACAGCCATCTTCGTCTTTGTCTCTGTGGAAGTAGGCGCAAGCCTCGTAATACCGCGCGTCACCTGCCTCGCTCAAGTCCTCAAGCAGCCTCTCCCAAGTGTCGGGCTGTGTGAGGTGCATGTCCTTCGGCTTGAAGCTGTTGTAGTCAATGTTGCCTTCGTACGCGGCTTTAATCGTCCATCCGGTTCTCTGATTCTCAACCGACGTTCTGGAGAGAAACTCCTTCACGCTTACCTTTGTTCCGCACCTGTCGTACAGAACCTCAGTGTCCAGCGGAATCTCGCGTCCCTCGGCATCTTTCGGCAATTCGATATTCATAGCCCAAACTCCTCGTAGTCGCGGCACTCGCCGCACTCGTCCTCGCAGTACAGCAGGTTCTCCATGAGCCACGCCACGGCCCACTTCGCCAGGCGCCAGAACCCTTCCTTGCGGTCAGGCGCCTCCGCGTCGTAGGCGCGCTCGAACTCGAGGTGGCAGTAGCCGTAGTCGACGTGGATGTCGCTGCCGCAGAAGTGCCTGCAGTTCCCGCACATCCTAGGCTCGCAGGCCCCGCCGAAGTGGCGCTCGATAGCGGCGTCCGTCACCCCCATCGGGTAGCCTCCGACCCTCGAGTCACTCATCGCACTCCACCGCCCCCGTGCTCTCATCGAGCAGGTCGATGGCATCCCCGACGGTCGCCTCGATGCTCGTCAGCTGGCGGCGCAGGTTCTGCACGAGGTTCGCGTCGGCGACCTCCGCCCTTCCCGCCTCGTAGGCGCGCTCAATCATGTCGGTCACCGCGACCTGCATCGCCGTGTCGTTGTAGCCGCGCCTGACGCGGTACTTCCCCAGATAGGCGTGCGCCCTGTCCTGCGGCCTGCACTCGCGGTCGAAGTGGAACACCTCCACTGCGTCCGCCTTGATCTGCTCCAAAGTCTCCATCACAAACGTCCCCTCTCTCGGTTCCTCTCGTTGCAGCGCTCGATTGCCGCGTCCACGTCCTCCTGCGTGAACCCCTCGGCGTCGAGCAGGCTGACGACTGCCTGGACCACGTCCATGCACTCGTCGATAAGGTTCTGGCGGTACACCCTGCGCGCCGTCATGATCGGGCTGAGGCGCATGTCGTCGCAATCCTGCCAAGCGCCGTATACCTCGGCCGCCTCCTCGAGCGGCTTGAGCGCCTGCACCTTGGGTGCGTCCGGCTCATCGAGCGCCCCGAACTCGAACCTGTATCCGTCCCGCATCAGATTCGTCTCCCCTCAGCCAGCGCGGCGCGCATGGCGTTGACCTCTCGGCCCGACTCGCTCCTCGCGCCGAGGTACACGTCGACGGGCCGTTTGCTCTCGTTCCTGTGAGCCACGTTCTCGCACCAGCCGCAGCAGTACCGCTGGTGCGCGCCCCTCGCGCGGAACCGCCTGCCGCACTGACGGCACACGAGCACGTTGCCCCCTCGCATGTCTAACGACTCATCCCTCATGGCGCGCCTCCCAGTAGTTGCACCTCGCGAGCCCCTGCGTGGTGTGCACGAAGTCTGGGCACCGCATGCACGTGTACCGCTTGCGGCCCTCGCCGGACGCCGTCATGACCGCCTCGCTCACGGCGCAGAACCCGCACGTCTCGCAGCGGGCGCTGCGCGGCCCGTCGTCGTAGATGCTCGCAGACCCCTTCGGTCTGCCCATGTTTTCGTTCCTCTCGGCGTCCAAGCTCATGACGCCCTCCTCTCGCATGCGGCCCGCGCGTCCAGCAGACGCCGCGCGTCCTGGTACGCCTTGAGCGCCACCGGGTCGGCGGTCGTCCCCCTCGGGGCCTTCACCTTCGCCGGGTCGATGCCCGGATATTCTTCACGCCACCTGCGCTCGAGCTCCGCCCTCGTCTGCTCGGGCGTCCTCGTCGGCTTGAACGTGGCGGCCTCGACCTCCGAGGCGGTGGGCTTGCCCCTCGCCCGGTCGTCGGCGTCGATGCGCTTCTGGCGCCTGGACCAGTCGAGCGCGAGGGCGCCCCAGTTGCTCACCGGCTGGCCGTTGCCCTTGACCCAGCCCTGAGACTCGAAGTAGGCCCAGAAGGCGTCCGGGTCGCCGCTCAGGCAGTTGGCGCCGAAGTACCCGCGGGCCTCGTCGAGGGTCGGAGGCTCGAACTCGGGCGGCGCGGCGGGGGCATCGCCCCCATCACAGGACAGCTCAGCACAATCCAGTTCAGGACAGGACAGGACAGGGTAGGTTAGGTTAGGGTTTTCACTTTCCGGAACCTGCGTTTCGGGTTTGTCGGAAACTGGTTTCCCGTTTGAAAAACCTAGGTTTTCACTTTCCGAAACCGGGGTTTCGGGTTTGTCGGAAACTGGTTTCTTGCGCGGGCGGCCGCCCTTGCCGCCCCTGCCGCGCGCGTCCTTGGAGTTGTCGATGGCGTTCTTCATCGCCTTGAACACGCGGCGCAGGTGCTTCGGGAGGTCGGCCTCGACGCCGTGCAGCCCGTACATCATAATCGCGTCGGCGAGCATCGCGCGGTCGCGCAGGTCCTCGGGGTCGCTCGCGTCGAAGTCGTCGTAGACCTCGGCGAAGCTGTCGAACACGGTGAAGGCCATCAGAACCACCCCCATAGAAGCGAAGAGAAGAACAGGAAACCCGCGGAGAAGGAGGCGGCGAACAGGGCCGCCTCCCAGTGGTCGCGGATGATGTCGGGTACGTGCCTCATCAGAACGGCACGTCCTCGTCGTAGAACTCGGACTGCGGGACCGCGGCGTAGGCCTGCTGGGCGCTCCACTGCGGCGCGGCCTGCGCCTGTGGCTGCACGGGCACCGTGTCCGCGAGGCTCTGCTGCGGCTGGGCCTGCGTCTGCCCCTCACGGCGCACCATGACCTCGATCTCGTCGACGATAACCTCGAGCTTCGAGCGCTTCTGGCCGTCGCGCTCCCAAGAGCTGTAGCGCAGCTTGCCCTCGATCGCGACCTTCATCCCCTTGGCGAGGAAACGGCCAACGGCCTCGGCGCGGTTGCCGAACATGGTGCAGTCGACGAAGTTGGGATAGTCCTCCCACTCGCCGGTCTGCGCGTTGCGGCGGCGGTCGTTTACCGCCACGCCAAAGGACAGGACCTGCGTCCCGCCGGCGGTGGCGCGCAGCTCGGGGTCGCGGGTCAGGTTGCCGCTGATGTTCACTCGGTTGATGCTCACTGCCCGTCCTCCTTCGCGGTCATGTTGTTCTTGATAAACGCGACAAGGCGCGGCCCCTGCATGTAGCCCAGGCCGCTCACGCGGCGACCATCGGGGATGTCAAGCGCCTTGACGATCACCTTCGCCTTGACCGTGCCGATGCCCGGGAACGAGCGGGCGAACTCCTCGACCTTGAGCCTCTGCGCGATGGGCGCCTCGATGGCCGCCTCGGGCGGGATGTTGCCCGCCTTGCAGGCGGCCTTGAACGCGGCGCGCTCGCGGCGCGTGTGGACGGCCTTCGCCATCGCCTCCTTGCGCTGCTCCGGCGTTCGGGTCGGCGGCAGGTTGCTCTCTCCCATGTCCTACATCCTCTCTACGTATCCGTGAATGCCGTTGTCGACCATGACGGCCCTCACGCGGCGCAGCTCGTCCGCCGTGGCGCACTCGATAACAACGCGGTAGCCCCTCTGCGGTGCTGGGGCCGCATCCTCGGCCGCATCCGGCTCGGGGCGCGACGGGACCACCCGCACACACCTCGGCACGCCCAAGGGCGGCTCAGGTTCCTCGACGGGCATCGGCTCGGGGTCGGGCGGCAGCGGCGCGGGCTCCGGCTCGGGCTCCGGTGCGGGCGCCATCGCCTGCTCGTAGGTCGCCGTGAGCGAGGCGGCCTTGGCGACCTCCTCGCGGTGCGCGGCGACTGCTGCCGCCACCTCGCCCGAGTCCATCGGCAGCGTCCTCGTCCACCACGCCACGGCCCACGCCTTCTCGGACTCGTCGGCGTAGTCGAGCCCGTTGACGAACTTGAACTGGTGCAGCAGCTCGCCCACGCGGCGCTCGATGATGTTCTTGGCCTTGACCTCGCCGAAGCTCGCGTTGAGCCACTTGTCGTCGGCGATGCGCTCGTATGGCACCAGCGGCCCCATCTCGCCCGCGAGGTCGTAGTAGTGGCCCTTGAGCGCGGCGAGGCGGCGTTTCCTGCACTCGCCGTCGTATCGGTCGATTTCGGCCTTGTACTCATCGGAGAGCTTGTCGATTGGCGCCGTGATCTCGCCGATGGTCTTGTCGAACGTCTTGAGCAGGTCGCTGTACTTCTTCTTCGCGGCCTTGCGCTGCGCCTCGATGGGCTTCTTCACGTCGTTGACCGCCGCGCGGTACTTCTTCGCCGCCTTGAAGTCCTCGTCCTTCTCGATGCGCTTGACGTCCATGTAGTCCGCCAGCTTCTCGTCCACGTTCTTCTTGAGCTTCGCCAGCTTGTCCTCGAGCGTGTCGTCGATGGCGAGTGACGCCACCAGCGTGTCGAAGTCCTCCTCGAGCGGCACGGCCTCGACCGCCAAAACCTCATCTGCCATTAGAAGCCTCCCAGAAGGTCATCGTCGGTCGCGTACTCGGCGGGCGCGGGCTCATAGACGGGCACGGACTCCGGCTCGGGTGCGGCGGGCTCGGGCTGCGCCTTGCGGGCCGCGATCTCCTCCTCCATCCACGAGGCCGCGCGGCGCGCCTGCGTCTGCGTCATGTCGTGCATGGAGCCCGACGTGCAGCCCACGGCGGCGCAGATGGCAGCCATGGCCCCGGCGCTGTCGAGTCCGGTCGCCGCCATGAACGGCTTGAACAGGTCACGCACGGGCTGCAGGTCGGCCACGGGCTCGACGCTCTCGGCCTCGACGGCCTGAGTGCCGGCGCGCATGTCGCGTTCGACCTTCTGGTCCATCTCCTCGCCCGTGTACATCCCGCCGAACTCGTCGGGGTAGGCCAGGCGCCACGCGCCGGCCTTGGCGCACTTCTCGATCATGACGCCCGGCATCTTCGCCCAGTTGCTCTTGCCTGTGCTGTAGTCGGTGAGCGCCAGCTCCACGTAGGCTGGCTCCTTGCCGTCCTTGAACTGCACCTCGGCCCAGCCGCCGAGCAACTGCTCGCCAACCTGCTTGTAGACGGCGCTGCCGCGCTTCTTGACGATCTGCCCCTCGCGCATCACCACGACGCCGCTCTTGATGCCGCCGTAGCTCTCCTGGCGGTTGGCGCGGCGGTTGAAGACCTGATAGCTAGTGATGATGCTCGCCGGGGCGTCCCTGTACTTCACCAGGTAGACCTCCTTGGTGAAGGGGTTCAGGTGCTGGCGGTTGCACAGCTCGATGCACAGCGCCAACTCGCTTTCGGTCGCGTTCGGGCACAGGCGCTCGCGGATGTCCTGCGAGGTGAACTTGACGGGCATGCCTGCGTCGTCCTTGAACTCGATGATCCCGTTACTCATTGATGGTCACCCCTTCGTCATTGATCTCGACCTTCTCGATGTCCACGCCCGCCAGCTCGGCGAATACGCCGCGCGGCCCGTTCAGCTTGTAGATGCGCTCCATGCGGCCGGCGCTGCCGACAATGGAGTCGTAGACCTCGGGGTCCTGCGAATCGTCCCCCAGCAGCTTCACGCTGTACAGAAGCCCGTAGGCGATGCCGCGCAGGCACGCGGGCTTAAGGCCCCTTTTCCCTATCTCAGCGCCCTTCTCGTCTGCGACGATGATTAAGTTCGTGGCAAACTCGTCAAGTGCCTCGAACGCATCGCCATTGACTTGGACTTTTATGTGCATGCACTCCATTACTTAATCTCCGTTTCGTCCCTGCGCCCGGACCACCCGGGCGCTATCGATATGTCCATGCGCTCGGCCTGCCCGCGCACCCTGGGGTGCTTTATCACGTGCTGGTCGACCACCTGCGCGTCGTCGGCCCAGACGAGCCCGTTGAGCGCGTCCATGACCAGCTTGGCCTCGTTGTCCGCGTCCGGCCTGTAGGTGTCCGGCTCCGAGTGCACGCTCTTGGGCCGGCTCTCCGGCAGCGGCCGGTAGGCGTCGACGGTGAGAATCACCGGCTCGTGCGGGCCGAAGGGCAGGGTCTGGATGCCCGCCTCTGCCATCGCCTCCCGACACGCCGCCGCGATGGCCCGCTCGTTCCTCAGCGTCTCGTTGGGGGTGTACATCCGGGCGTGGCGCCGGTCGAGCCTGTGGCGCTGCTTGCCCGCCGCGAAGCAGACCGAGAACTCGATGCGGGCCGTCATGCCGGCACCGCCCCGAACAGGGCGAGCACCGTCCACAGCACCGCCGGCATCACCACGTAGTCGACGAGCCAGCAGAGCACGACGAACCCAGCGCACCTAAGCAGCCTCGATGCCATGCGTTCCCTCCTCGATCCACTGCTCCACCCATTCCGGGCGCACCATGCGCCCCACCTTGCGCCCCTCGGGCAGCTGCGAGCGCAGGCGGCCCGCCTTGCACTCGCAGCGCAGCGTGTCGTAGGGCACACCCGTCACCCTCGACGCCTCGCGCAGCGTGTACATCAGCTTGTGTCTGATGCCAAGCTCGTCGGCCATCTGCTGGAACGTTTTGGCTCTGCTAGAATCCATGAGTGACCTCCTTTCAGGTCAGGGAGCCGTCCCCGCTTTCCACACTGAGCGGCTCCTTTTTTGTTGCTTGCTTTCGGGGCCTCGCCCCCGGCACGGCACCGGTAGGGAACGTCCCCGCGGATGGTTATGGAGAGCCGCGAGGCAACGGTGCCGCCCCGGGAGCGGGGCCCGCGGGTTGCCTGTGCGGCAATACCCGCGTGTCCGCGTTATGAACGCGGTAGGCTTCGGGCCATGATTCGGAGACCTGTCTCTTATACACATCTCCGAGCCCACGAGACGTAGAGGAATCTCG
>URWM01000009.1 GCA_900551655.1 uncultured Collinsella sp. | reverse complement strand
CGTCAGATGTGTATAAGAGACAGGGCGCTGCCAAAAGGATGGTCGCGGTAAAACGCGGTAAAACAACCCTGCTCATTGGCCTTGCCGCTCTCCCACAGGCCCTGGGCCATAGTGAGTTCGTACAGATCGGTGAGCATTGCGATGTCGGTGGGATGCGAGATGTCGGTCAAAGCCATGGGGCGACCTTTCGGATGTGTGGTGCAGAATTTAAGGGTTGGACGAGAGCAGAGCATGCGGACATGACGCCCGATGCAAATCGGTTAGAGCAGGCCCATGCTGGTCAGGATCGTGTAGCCCATAAAGATGACAAACGCGATGAGGGCAAGGACAATGATGATTTTTTGAGCCGGCGCCATGCCAGGGATCTCGTTCTCGCCCGTAGGCTCCTTGGAGGTGACCATGCGCTGGGCAAAGGTCATCTCGTCACGGCTCGGCTTGGGCTCGACGGACTTGGGACGAGCGGCCTTTTTAGGCTGAGGTTTGGGTGCAGTGGGCGCGGGCTTCGCGGTGGAGGGCTTGGGCGCGGGCGCGGGCTCGGATGCAGCCTTCGCAGCGGCCTCCTCGGCCTTCTCGCGCTCGGCGCGCAGGGCGGCCAGCTCCTCACGCTCGCGGCGTGTCTCTTCCTGGGCCTCGCGACGAGCTTTCTCGGCGCGGAGCTCTTCCAACTCGGCGCGCTCCTCGGCAGACAGTGGTTGGGACTCAAGCTCGGCCATGGTATAGCCCCTTTCTTTTTAAAAAAAGCCGCCGACACAATGTCAGCGGCTTATCAAATCCAAGGGTGGAGACGAAGGGAGTCGAACCCTCGGCCTCTGCCATGCGACGGCAGCGCTCTCCCAACTGAGCTACGTCCCCAGGACAAGTTGATATTTTACCTACGGCTCGCCAACTGTCAACGCCCAATAACCAGTCTTTTTGGGACGGGGCCATTTTGACTACCTTGCGAGCAAGCGATCCTCCCGATGATTTTTTAATCCCCGTCCCAGAAAAATCATCGGCGAACGCGCTACTTTGCGCTGGTGAGGACGCCGGTGGTGTCGAACGCCGGGGTAAAGCTCTCGTCCACCGCTCCGCCCTCTTGCCAGAACATCGTCGTAAAGCCCAGGTCGTCGGCATGGTCGAGCACCTGCTCGTACTCCTCGCTCGTCACGGCGCGTGCCAGATCGCCGCCCTGCTCGCGCATGAGCGCATTAGGCGTGTACTGGTTCATGACCGAAATCGGCACGTCGCCCACCGTCTGCCACACCAGGTCCAGCACGCGACACGAATCGTCTGCATGACCCGGCAGCACCAGATGACGCACGATGATGCCGCGCTTCATGAGCCCGTCCTCGTCCACCAGCTCTCCCCCGCGGCGCTCGATCTCGCGCGCCATCTGTGCCAGGCCCGACACGGCCACGCGCGGGTAATCCATAATATGAGAAAGCGACTGCGCAAGCGCCGCATCGGCATATTTAAAGTCGGTAAGCCACACGTCGACCAAATCGCCGAGCGCAGCCACGGCACTCGCCCGCTCATAGCCGCTCGTGTTGTAGACGATCGGGACGTCCAGCCCGCGCTCCCGCGCTGCGGCAATCGCGGCCGGCAGCAGGTGAGCATAATGCGTCGCAGTCACCAGGTTAATGTTGTTGGCGCCCTGGTCCTGCAGCTCCAGCATAATCTCGACCAAGCGCTCGGGCGAAATCTCAAGACCGAAATTGCCCGTCGAGATCTCGTGGTTTTGGCAGTAGACGCATTTGAGCGAACAGCCGCTAAAGAAAATCGTGCCCGAGCCGGCCTCGCCCGAAATGGGCGGCTCCTCCCACATATGGAGCGCCGCGCGGGCGACCTTAAGCGTGTCGTCGGCGCCGCACACGCCACGCGCGCCCTCGTCGCGTGCCGCGCCGCAACGGCGTGGACACAAATGGCAGGCGGGCGAAAAAAGTTCGGTCAACGACGTCGGCATAAAAACATGCTCCAAAACAACGATTCAGCAGCTCAAACGTAAAGCCCCGGACAGCACAGACGGTTCCAAGCCCAAGGCGCCGTAATCGTCCGACACGATTTTTGTAATGTCAAGACTGGAATCAACAAAGTGCCGCTTTATGATGTAGATATTCCGCCCCCCGCGGAGCAACTGGGTGAACCGTCGCGTTTATTTAGGGAGCCCACACAGTCGTACCTAGTACAGGTATCCTTCGTTGTTAAGGACGCTGGAACAGTCGATGAGGGCACCCACCTGTTTTAGGTGGGTTCATTTTCGTAACGTGGGGGGTGGTTTTCTTTTGCCGATTTTGCCAAAAATTGCCATCGCAGATTCCGTATGACACCCAACGGCACTCGGCAGAACCCCCGCCAACATCCCAATATCTGGTAAGCGCGTGATAATCGCCCCGTGCAATTCCTCACACCCTCCTTGGTCGAGTATCATGGGTCAGCTATGCCCTTTTGCGCGTAGCGTCCTTTGACCTTTTCCTTCGACGCTTGGCGGTTTATCGATTCATGGCTTTCTCCACGAGCTTCATACCGTACTTTTGCGTGGCGGTCGCGGCTTTTATCACGACCTTCCTTGCGGTGCCCCTGGTCAAGCGCCTGGCAATCAAGCTCGACGCCGTCGACTATCCTTCCAAGCGCCGCATCAACACTAAACCCATCCCGCGCATGGGCGGCACGGCGGTCTTTTTGGGCCTCGTCGTCGCCTGCATCGTGCAGATCCTGGGCACCTGGTACCTGGGCTGGCCGCCCGTTTTGGTACCGCACCCGCGCCTTCACATCAGCTACCCCGTGCTGGCACTCTCCTTTACCGTGATCTTTGCGACCGGCGCGATTGACGACGTCTTCCAGCTCAAGCCCAAGCAAAAGCTGGCCGGCCAGGTGCTCGCCGCGCTCATCGCCTGCATCGGCGGCTTAAAAATCGGCGTCATCATCAACCCGTTTGCCCCCGGCGAGATCATGCTTGGCTGGCTCGCCTACCCCATCACCGTGATCTACCTGGTGGCGTTCACCAACATCATCAACCTCATCGACGGCCTCGACGGCCTGGCCACGGGCATTTGCGGCATCGCATCGTTCACCATGTTCACGATGGCCATGCTTTCGGGCCGTATCGACGCCGCCGCGCTCTCCATCGCGCTCTTTGGCTCGTGCGTGGCTTTTCTGCATTACAACTTCAACCCCGCGAGCATCTTCTTGGGCGACTCGGGGTCGCTGCTGCTGGGCTTCGCTTTGGGCTCCATCTCGCTGCTCAACGTGAGCCGCACCGCCGCGCTCACCTCGCTCATCATCCCGCTCATCGTGGCAGGCGTGCCCATCATCGACACGTTCAGCGCCATCGTGCGTCGCAAGCGCGCCCACATTAGCATCGGACAGGCCGACAAGGGCCACATCCACCACCGACTGATCCAAGAGGGTTACAACCAAAAGCAGGCCGTGCTGCTCATCTACGCCTGGTGCATCATGCTTTCGGCCGGCGCCGCCGCAATCAATCAGGTCGAGGTGCCCACGCGCGTGCTTATCTTTGTCGTGCTCGCCATTGGCTCGGCTGCCTTCGCCAAGCACCTACACCTGTTTGAACCCGTCCTGCGCCACCATTACAACAAGCGCACACACGAGGACGAGCTGGTAACCCCCGACGACCCCGCCTTTAAGCAGGAGGAGCAGGCAGCCGAGGAACGTAAGGAAGAGCGCCACCACAAGCTCTAGGGTAAGCTGCCGAGGATGTGCCCCGGCGCCGCTGGCCATGCGCAGCCCCGCGCCCATCATGCAAGCCGCCCCTCTCCTGCTCCTCGCCTCCTTACGCCCCACCCCTCCAATAAACGCGTTATCATCTTGACCCATGAACATACGTTAGGAGCAATCATGCCAAACGAGAACAGCTACGAAGTCGCGCTGCAAAAGAGCAACGCCATTCGCGAGGGCCTGGCCAATACGCCCGAGAAGTTCACCATGCTCACCGGTGATCGCCCCACCGGCCGTCTGCACCTGGGCCACTACTTCGGCACCCTCAAGGGCCGTGTTGAGCTGCAGAACATGGGCGCCAAGACCAACGTGCTCATCGCCGACTACCAGGTCATCACTGACCGCGACACGACCGAACACATCCAGGACAACGTGTACAACATGGTCATGGACTACCTTGCCTGCGGTATCGACCCCGACAAGACCATGATCTACGCGCACTCCGCCGTGCCCGCCGCAAACCAGCTCATGCTGCCGTTCCTGTCGCTGGTGTCCGAGGCCGAGCTGGCGCGCAACCCAACGGTAAAGGCCGAGATGGAGGCCTCGGGCCACGAGCTCACCGGTCTTCTGCTCACCTACCCGGTGCACCAGGCCTGCGACATCCTGTTCTGCAAGGGCAACGTAGTGCCGGTCGGTCGCGACCAGCTGCCGCACATCGAACTCACCCGCACCATCGCCCGCCGCTTTAACAACCGCTACGGCAAGGTGTTCCCCGAGGTCGACGCGCTACTGTCCGAGACCCCGCTGCTGCCCGGCCTGGACGGCCGCAAGATGAGCAAGAGCTACGGCAACGCCATCAACATCTCGATGACCGCCGAGGAGACGGCCAAGCGCATCAAGAAGAGCCAGACCGACTCCGAGCGCATGATCACGTTCGATCCCGAGAACCGCCCCGGCGTGTCCGGCCTGCTTTCGACGGCCGCCATCTGCACTGGTCGTTCCGAGGTCGAGATTGCCGAGGAGATTGGCATGGGCGGCTCCGGCCAGCTCAAGAAGTACGTGACCGAGGCCGTCAACGAGTACTTCGCCCCGATCCGCGAGCGTCGCCAGCGCTACGAGAACGACCTGGATTACGTCAAGGACGTGCTGCACGAGGGCAATCGTCGCGCCAACGAGATCGCCGAGCAGACCCTGGCCGAGGTTCAGGACGCCATGGGCATGGTGTACTAGGCAAAGCGCTTTCGCGCAACATAGACGGTGAGATTAGATTTCTCCCCGAAACAGGAACAGGCCCGCTGGCAGTTAGTTGCCAGCGGGCCTGTTCCCGAAGTACACCGTTGAATCGCACAGAGGGGAGGAATGCGAATCAAACTCAACAGGGCAGGCTTTTTCATCGCCTATTGCCCGCTCCGTTGCTGAAACCAATATAGTTCGCCGTGGTTTACTTTTTGATGACAAAGTGCGCCGCCATAGCTTCTCCATAGGTTAGCCCCGGTAAACCTGCAACGGAAAACCACCACAAAGGGGACAGGCACCTTTGTGGTGGTTTTGGCCACAGCGGAGCCGCTAGAGCCCTGCTGGCCAGCGACAGGCGACCAAGTCGACGTGCATGGGATCGGTAAACGTCACGCCCTCCCCCATTAAGAGCTCACGCTGGGCATCGGGGCCGCCAAACGCAAAGCCCTCGCAAATACGGCCATCGGCAAACACCACGCGATGACAGGGAATCTGACCAGGGCGCGGATTGCTGTGCAGCGCATACCCCACGTACCGCGCACTTCGTGGACGACCGGCAAGCAGCGCCACCTGACCATACGTGGCGACCATCCCCTCGGGGATCTGCTCGACCACCTCGTACACCCGTTCAAAAAAGCCCTCAGACGCCATTGCTCGCTCCCTTCCACCCGGAAAAGCATAAACCACCACAAAGGTGCCTGTCCCCTTTGTGGTGGTTTTGACCGGATAGTTAGTTGGCGGGGCGGAAGAAGGCTACGGCTACGGCGCCGGGACCCACGTGGGTGCCGATGGTGGCGCCAATGGTGTGGATGGGCAGCTCGTTCTCGGCATGGCCGGCCCACAGCGCGGCGCTGTCCTCGATATACTTCTTGAGCACCGCGTCCGAAAGACCCGTATAACCAAGCGCCAGCGGCATGGAGAAGTCGACGCCGCCCGCCTGTTCGACCTTCTGGTTCAACAGGTTTCGACCGTTTTTGGAACCGCGCGCCTTGCCCAACTGCACGATGAGGCCGTCCTCGGCGGCCACAACCGGCTTCACGTTGAGCAGCGTACCCACGGCGCCCGCTGCGGCAGACAGACGGCCTCCGCGCACCAGGTACTCCAGCGTCTCGAGCAGGCCGATAACCACCACACGGTCACGGACGGCCTCGACCGCCGCCGCGATCTGGGCCGCACTACGGCCATCGTCCACCAGGCGCAGCGCATACTCGACCAGCACGCGCTCGCCCAAGGTCACGTTATTGCTGTCCACGACGAACACGTCGCCGCCCGGCGCCTCGGCAAGTGCGGTACGAGCACTCTGATTGGTGCCCGAAAGCTTGGCGCCCACGGTAATAATCACGGCCTCGTCGCCGGCCTCACGCGCCTCGGCAATCGCCTGCGAAAAGGCGTACGGGTTGACCTGACCGGTCTTGGGCAACTCGTCGCGCTCCACGAGCATCTCGTAAAAGCGCTGGTGATCGATATCGACGCCATCCATATACACGTCGGAGCCAAAGGTGACAGACAGCGGCAGAACACGCAGAGCGGGGTGCTCAGCCGGCGTCATATCGCTGGCGGAATCGGTAATAATGCGAACGGACATAGCGAATCCTTTCTTGCGCAGGTCTCGCGCAGGGAATTTTGACAGCAATGCCCCGGCACGGTATACGCGCTCAAACGGGACGATGCAGTTGTTAATGGGAAGCAAATGCCTTGGCGGCCTTAGATCTCGCGCAGGGTGTTGAGAATCGTACGCAGCGACGCGTACATCTGCTCGCGCTGCTCCACGCCCATGGCCTTACCGGTGGTGTCGAGCACTTCACGAATGATGCGATCAGCCTCGCTCATGCTCTCGCCGCCCAGGGCAGTCAGGCGCACCGGGGCACGGTACTTGACGGCCGCATCACCCGAATCATCGACCTCGACGTAGCCGCCCTCCTCCAGATGTGCCAGCGTGCGCGAAACGGCGGCACGGGTAACGCCGGCCATGCGGGCGAGGTCGGCGCCAGTCAGGCCGTCCTTGCTGCGCTCAAGATAGTACAGGCACATAACGTCGGAGCCCTTAAGGCCCAGCCTTGCGCCCTCGGATGTCTTAATGCGCTGGATCTCCTTGTAGAGCCCGCTGATCAGTCCGACAAAGTCCTCGAAACGTGTCTCGTCGTTCTGCTGCATGGGAGACGACCGCCTTTCGCTTGCATAATGCTAACGGGTAAACATCTTAGTCGCATAAGGCGACACCCGTACCCAAATACCCCATTTGTTAACCCATCAACATAAAAACCACCACAAAGGGGACAGGCACCTTTGTGGTGGTTTGGGCCGAGCTACAGTTCCACGCGCGGGTTGTCGCGGGTCACGAGCGTCTTAACGACAACCGTAGCGCCCAGATAACGCTCGAGCAACTCGGCAAGGCGGTCGACGGCGGCCTGGCAGTCCCCCATTCGCTCGGGCTCAACACACTCAATCGCCAGGAACGCATCGGCCGAATCGTCGGACAACGCCGTGCGAACGCCGTCGCGCCAGTTCCAGCATCGGCATACGGCGCCCGCATCGTCGATGTAGGCAAGCTCGCCGGGCAACGTCGGGTCATCCACTTCCTCGCCAAGCGGCAGGAACGCATCGCCACCGTCGGTCACCTTCAGGCGAAGGTCTCCCTCGATCGCATGCAGATCCTCGCCTCCCACGGGCAGCGCGTAGGTCAGCGACACCGTGTTGTAGATGTCCACCGCGGGCGTAATGTGGCCCACAGGCTTGCCCTTAAGCAAGCGCTTGAGCAAGTTCTCGATCGAGCAGCGGGCGCCCTTTTTAGTCTTGAACAGCCGGTACGCGTCGCGCCATGCCTTGACCGGCGCGTTCTCGCTGATGGTATCGCTCGTGAGGTGGCGCTCCGCATCGATGTTGGCGCGGTCAAGCAGCGCGGCGATCGCATCCACGTCCTCTTGGGGAATCTGAGCCGCGGGCTTCATGCCCTTTACGACCACAACGCCGACCGCTGCCTGCGGAAACAGCTCCAAAAACGAATTCTCGGCAACGAAACTCTTCATGTGCTCTCCCTTCACGATTCGCCCCAATGCGAATGCCTAAACTAAAAGCGCCCTCACAGCGGCCACCTTCAAAGTCCTACGGTGCCGCCACAAGAGCGCTTACGCTGTCCCCATCCGGAGAAGGGGACGATATGTCAGGCGTATTGTAACCCGAGTCATCCACGCGAGCAAAACCACCATAAAGGCGCCTGTCCCCTTTGTGGTGGATATGGACTCACGGCGAAGCTAGTGGCGAAGTCCCAGCAGCCCGAGGCCGCGATGACGGGCGTCGGCGTGTACTTGAGCGTGCGGACCGGCGGCCTTGACGGACTCGGGCAGGTGCGAGTACTTCTTCTCGAAGTTCTCCTCGAACATCACCGCCAGGTTGTGTGCAGCCTCGTCGTAACGAGCGGTGCTCTGCCAGTACTGGCGCGGCACCAGGATGCCGTCGGGCACACCGTGGCACGTGGTGGGAATATCGACGTTAAAGATGTCGTCGTGCACGAACTCGCTGTCCTCGATGGTACCGTCGAGGGCGCGAGCGACCAGTGAGCGCGTGTAGGCCAGCTCGATGCGATGGCCCACGCCGTAGCCGCCGCCGATCCAGCCGGTATTGACCAGATAGACGCGCGTGCGACCGTCGGCGATACGCTCACCGAGCATCTTGGCGTAGACCATGGGATCGAGCGGCATAAACGGCTCGCCAAACAGCGAGGAGAACGTGGGCGTGGGCTCGGTGACGCCGACCTCGGTGCCGGGAATCTTGGCCGTAAAGCCCGTCACAAAGTGATACATGGCGGCATCGGCCGTCAGGCGTGAGATGGGCGGCAACACGCCAAAGGCGTCGCAGGTCAAAAACAGCACGACGCTCGGGGTGGTGCCCATGCCCTTGGTCCACGCGTTGGGGATATGCTCGACGGGGTAGGCCACGCGCGTATTGTGCGTGATCGAGACGTCGTCGTAGTTGGGCTTGCGATTCTCATCGAGTACCACGTTTTCACAGATGGCGCCAAAGCGAACGGCATTGAAGATCTCGGGCTCGTGGAACGCGTCCAGGCCCTCGCACTTGGCGTAGCAGCCGCCCTCGACGTTAAAGATGCCCATATCGGACCAGCCGTGCTCGTCGTCGCCGATCAGCAGGCGCGTGGGGTTGGCCGAAAGCGTGGTCTTGCCGGTGCCCGACAGGCCAAAGAACACCGCGGTCTCGTGCGTGACGGGATCCATGCTGGCCGAGCAATGCATGGGCAGTACGTCATCCTCGACGGGCAGCAGGTAATTCATGACGCTGAAGATGGACTTTTTGATCTCACCGGAGTAGCCGGTGCCCGCGACCAGAATCACGCGCTCCTGGAAGTTGATGACCACCGCGGCGCTGGAGTTGAGGCCCTTGATGGCAGGGTCGCACTGGTAACCGGGCGCTGCGAGCACGCAGAAATCAGGCTCGCCGGTGCGCGCGATTTCGCGGGCAAGCGGGCGGGCGAGCATCTGCTTAATAAAGAGCGCCTGGCTGGCACGCTCGCAGGCGACAAGCAGGCGACGCGTATGGTTACGATCGGCGCCGGCCATACCGCGGGTGACGAACACATCGCGCTCGTTGAGATAGTCGACGATGCCGGCTTTGATGACCTCGTAGCTTTCGACGGACAGCGGGCGGTTGACGGCACCCCAGGCAATCTTGTCGTGCACGTCGGGCGTGTCGACGATAAAGCGGTCGTTGGGCGAACGTCCGGTACGCTCCCCCGTCTCGATCACGAGTGCACCGTTGGAGGCCATACGGCCCTCTTCGCGGCGAATCGCATGCTCGACGAGCTCGGCTGCCGGCAGGTCAACCAGCAGGCGGGGCTGGTTCTCGGCGGGATCTTCGACCAGCGTAATACCAAAATTGGACAGAACTTCTGCAGGGGTAACACCAGGCATGGGGCCTCCTTTAAAAGCGCGACACGTGGACGCGGCGCACACTTTACTCACGTAAAGCCCGTTGTACCCGATATGCAAAAACGTTTTTGCGGCAACGGCGAAGCGCCCGCCCAACGGTCAAAAATCGCACGCAAGCGGCCTAGTCATTGGGGACGTTCTTAAACGACTAGTTGTTGGGGACACTCTTGAACAGGCAACAGCCAAGGAGTGTCCCCAGATGCCGGCACTTAGGGACGTTCCTAAAGTGCCGGCACATAAGGAATGTCCCCAAGTGCCGACTACAGCGGCAAGCCTTGGCCGAGCATGGCGATGGCGCTCATGAGGACCAGCATGCCGGCGGCGTAGGGCAGCACTGCGCCCAGGAGCTCGGCATCCTTACCGCGCACGTGAACGGCGGCAAGACCGATGGCGAGGGTCTGTGGCGAGATCATCTTACCGGCGGCGACGCCCAAGGCGTTCAGCGCGACCATCCAGTAGTCACTCACGCCCAGCGCCGTAGCCGCCTGGCTCTGGATGGGACCAAACAGCATGCCCGAGGACGTGCCCGAACCGGTCACGAACGCACCGACGGCACCGATCCACGGGGCCAGAATCGGGTACAGCCCACCGGCGACCGCAATGCAAAACGCGCTGATCGAAGAGATCATGCCCGCATAGCCCATCACCTTGGCGCAGCCCAGCACCGAAAGCATGGTAATGACCGTCGGCATCATCTGCTTGACGGTCGCGGCCAGTACCTCGCCCATCAGACGCGGCGAAGCGCCCTGAATCGCGCCGCCGACAAACGCGGCCAGGAAAATCCAAACACCCGGCGTGTTGATCCACGAAAACGTAAGCGCACCGGGGTTCTCGCCGCAATACACCTGCACGTGGCTCGCAAACGGCGCGAGCGCGGCGTGCACGACGGGCACCAGGTTGGAGGTACCCAACAGCAGCACAAAAATTAGGATGAAGCACGACCAGGCCGAAAGCGCCGATTTAACGGTGAGCTGTTCGCCGGAATCGATATTCATATGAAAGCGCGCGTCCAAATGCCCCGACTTCTCGGCACGCATGGCAAGCGCAGCTGTCAGCGCGAGCGAAACGATGGATCCTACGACCACGGCCAGCTCGGGGCCCACAAACATGGCAACGACCAGGGCCGCACCGACAAAGGACACACCGGAAAGCAGTGCCACGCCGGCAACGCCGTGCAGACGCTCGGCAACGCTTGCAACATTGCCCTGGTCATCGGCAACACGACCCGCAACCAGCACAATAAGCAGCGGCATCACCACAAAGAAGGGCGCGAGCTGCACCAGCTGAACGGTCGCCAGATGCAGGGAATCCAGACCCACCAGGTCGGCAACGGACACTGTGGGGATGCCGATGGAGCCGTAGGGCGTGGGCACGCCGTTGGCCAGCAGGCAAATGAGCACGGCAGGCACTGCCTCAAAACCAAGGCCCGCGAGCATGCCGGCGGGAATGGCAACAGCGGTACCAAAGCCGGCCATGCCCTCCATAAAACCGCCGAAGCACCAAGCCACGAGCAGCGCCAGCAGACGACGATCGCTGCTGATGGAAGTGATCATACTGCCGATCACGTCCATGGCGCCCGTGCGCACACACAGGTTATACGTGAACACCGCGGCGATAATTACGAGCACGATGGGCCACAGGGCCATCAAAAAGCCCTCGAGCGAGGCCGTGGCTATCTGCGCCGCGGGCAAATGCCACCACGCAAAGGCGAGCACGCACGAAAGGGCGAACGAGCCAATGGCGGCCTTCCAAGCCGGCCATTTAAAGCACAGCAGCATCACGACGAGCCAGATGATCGGCACAAGAGCCAGCAAAAACGCAGCGACATCCATGGGTAAAAACTCCTTGGTACCGCGCAAGCGGCATCGGGGGGTCACAAAACTTCAACAGGATACCGCACGTTTACCGACAAATTACAGCCGCCCGCCGAAATTATTGAACAACCTGTTCAAAAACACGAATGGACGCCACCGTGGCTATACTAGAGCGCAGCAATAGAAAGGACTCCGCTTTGAGCATCACGCCCATCGATAGCATTCGCCGCGCCATCGCCCGCCGCAATGGCGTCGCCGACCCCACCGTATCGGACGGGGCGCACGGGCAGGGCGGACGCATCGAGAACGGCCTGTTCCCCGCATCGCACACCGCCGAGGAGCTCGCGCGAATCCAAGAGCTAAGCCAGCGTAACGCCGGCAGTCCCGACAGCAGCCAGGTCACACGCCGTCGCCGCGAGCGCGATCGCCAGCCCGGCCCCATCCACCGCATGGTCAATGCCTGGTGGAACCGCCTGCTCGGAGCCGTCTACGGCGGCGGCTTCTCCACGCAAGAAGCCGAGTACGAAGATCACGCCACCCGTCGCGACTACCTTTGGAATACCCTGGGCACCGTCGTGTGGGGCATGGCGTTTCCGTTGCTCACCATCGTGTCCACACAGCTCGCGGGCGCCGAGGAGGCTGGCAAATTCTCCATCGCCTTTGTCACCGGCACGCTCATCATGATCGCGTGCAACTACGGCGTGCGCAATTTCCAGGTCTCGGACATCGACGAAAAGACGTCCTTTGCCTCTTACCAGCTCAACCGCTGGCTTTGTGGAGCGCTCGCCCTAGGCTGCGGCCTCATGTACAGCAGCGCTCGCGGCTATGACGCGCAGATGGCGACAATCGGCCTGGGCGTCTACCTGTACAAGGTGATCGACGGCGTGGCGGACGTGTACGAGGGCCGCCTGCAGCAGGCCGACAAGCTCTATTTGGCCGGCATGAGCCAAACGCTGCGTTCCGCCAGCGTCATCGCGGTCTTTAGCGTGGCACTGTTCCTCACGCGCAGCATGCCCATCGCGGCCATGGCCATGGGCATCGCCGCGATCGCCTCGCTCGTGCTGGTCACCGCGCCGCTTGCCCTGCTCGAGACCGAAAAATCGCGCCGCGTGAGCCTGCGCGAGGTCGACCACCTGTTTGTCCAGTGTGCCCCGCTCTTTGGTGCACTGTTCCTGTTCAACCTTATTGAGAGCATGCCCAAGTTTGTGATGGAAGGCACGCTGGCATACAAATATCAGCTGTACTTTAATGCCCTGTTCTTTCCGGCGCAGGCTATTTTGCTGAGCATTGGATTTATCTATAAACCGCAGCTCCTGCGCTTGTCGAGCATTTGGGCTAATCCTCGCAAGCGTCGTCGCTTTGACCTGATTATTGTTGCCGTTATGGCGCTGATCGTGGTCATCACCGGCGTGTGCGCCGCATTTATGGCAGGTCCCGGTATTCCCCTCATGAGCTTTATGTACGGCCTCAGCTTTGAACGCTACCGTACGCTGGCGCTGCTGATGGTCGTCGCCGGCGGCGTCACCGCGGCCATCGACTTTATCTACGCCATCATCACGGTGCTGCGCCACGCTGGAGACGTCACCAAGATCTACCTGATCTGCTTCGCCGTAAGCGTGGTGCTGCCGGTGATCCTGATTAAGCTACTGGGTCTGATGGGCGCTGTGGTGAGCTACCTAGCCATCATGGCCCTACTCCTGGTGCTGTTGATAATCGAGTACGCCCACATCCGCCAGCGCATCGAGCGCGACCGCAACCCCTACGGCGCCTAATTCGAATCAATTTGAAGAAAAGAAACGTCGATGTTTTGGCACCGACAGCGAGCAGTCTCGAAGTGCCCCAGGTTGGCGCGAAGGAGGAGCGACGCGTACTTCTGTACGCGAGCGACGGTTTGAGCGACAAGGTGGGGTGCTTCGGGGCTGCGCAGAGTCAACGTGACCGCCGTTCGGTAGAACGGCAGAACAAGGTTATTCTCCAGGGTTGATGTTCGCATAGAACTCCGCCCCGTCGTCCAGACGCAGGATGCCCACGCGACCGAACTCGGAGCCGGTGGCGGCGGCGCAGTCGATATCGATGCGATCGGGCACGCCGGCGGTATCCTCGCCACCCAGACGCACAATCTGCCCGCGGCCCGACTCCTCATCGAGCCCCGCAAGACCACCGACCTCGCAATAACGCCCGAGCGACACCGTTGGCGTGTGACCGCTCACCACGACCGGACCCTTGCCCTCGGCAGAAAGCAGCCCGGTCGGCACATCCCAATAGCCGTGACGAATCCACAGCAGGTCATCGGACGACTGTACCGCGAGCATCTGCTGCAGCAGCTCGCGATCGGCACCCACCGCTCCAACGCCATCGGCACAATCGACGCCATGCTCAAGCAAAAACGCGCGTGCCGCCTTCATCTCGATTCCAGCATGTACCAGCAGATACGGGCGCTCCTCGGTCTCGGCCACCGCGTAGAGCGGCAGCGCGGCCATCCATCGCACGAGCTCCTCGTATGCCTCAAATTCCATGTCGTTGAGCTGCTCGCGCGTCGTCCAGCCACCGTTGATATCCCAGGTCTCGGCATCGATCGGATCCTGACCAATGATGGCATCGAGCATGATCTGCTCGTGATTACCCTTGAGCACGTGGGCGTTGGGCAGCGAGCGCACGAGCTTAATAACGCCGACCGGATCGGGCCCGCGATCGATCATGTCGCCCAGCACGTACAGCGTGTCGTCGGACGTCAGCGAGATCTTAGACAGGGCCTCGTCAAGCGCACGCACGTGCCCGTGAGCATCAGATGTCACATAGATTGCCATGGTACGCCTCTCCTTGCATTGCGGCCGAAGCCCGGTGCCGCAACTAAAACTTCAAGTTGAACTTAAACGTTACCCATTGTACTCCGTTGCAATAAAGCTGGAAAGGGTTTCCGAGCAGAGGCAAAGACGGCAGCCGTCTATGACGATATCGCGCACGCCCGCAATCCAACCCCATAAACCCACCATCTTTGGGTACAAATAACCGCAGACAACTAACCGTGCCACGCCAACCACCCAGGAGCGGACACCATCCATGAACCAGATCCTTCTTTTTATCGGCCTCGTCATCATTTTGTGCCTGACCATCAAACCCGTCGGCAAAAAGCTCCCCTTCCCCACCCTGCTTATCTTTATCGCGCTCGGCATGCTGTTGGGCGTCAACGGCCCGGCGCATATCGACTTTAGCGACTACGCACTCACCGAAACCGTCTGCAGCACGGCGCTATTGTTCATCATGTTCTACGGCGGCTTTAACACCAACATAGACCGCGCCAAGCCCGTCGCCGCGCCGGCGGTGCTGCTGAGCACGCTCGGCGTCGTCATCACTGCCGGCATCACCGGCGTGTTCGCCCACTTTGTGCTGGGCTTCGACTGGATCGGCGGCCTGCTGCTGGGATCGGTCGTGGCGTCCACCGACGCGGCCAGCGTCTTTAGCGTTCTGCGCGAGCACAGCCTTTCGCTGAGGGGCGGCACCGACTCGCTGCTCGAGGTCGAATCGGGCTCCAACGACCCCGTCGCCTACATGCTCACCGCCGTGCTCGCGACCCTCGCGGCGGGCGGCAATATCGACATTCCCGTGCTGCTGACCAAGCAGATCATCCTGGGCGTGGGGTTGGGCCTTGCCATCGGCTGGACATCCAGCCGTCTGATGGAGCGCGCACACCCAACGGCCGAAGGCGCGCAGACCATCTTCTTGTTCGCCGTGGCCATCGTCGCCTACGCGCTGCCGAGCTACCTGGGCGGCAACGGCTTTTTGGCCGTATACCTTGCAGGCATTGTGCTGGGCGCAAGCGACATCACCGGTAAGGTCGAGATGGCGCACTTCTTCGACACCCTCACCGAGATGGCAGAGATGACCATCTTCTTCTTGCTCGGCCTGCTCGTAACGCCCGCACGCCTGCCGCAGATGCTGCTGCCGGGCCTGACGCTCATGGCGTTCATGTTCTTCGTGAGCCGCCCCATCGCCGTCGGCGTGCTCCTAGCGCCCTTTAAGACGAATCCCAGCCAGGTCGCGCTCGTAAGCTGGGCGGGCCTGCGCGGAGCAGCTTCGGTCGTCTTTAGTCTCTTTGCCGTGGTGGCCGGCGTTC
>URWM01000008.1 GCA_900551655.1 uncultured Collinsella sp. | reverse complement strand
CGTTATCGTGAATCGTCGTGGGCTGGCCGTCGACCGAGCCCAGGTTGCACGCGGCCTCGCACAGCGCCGGGCACACACGGCTCGTGAACTCGGGCATGGGCGAGGTGAGCGACAGACGCTCGGCAGCCTCGTCCCAGCGGCCGCGATACACCAGCTCATTCCACTCGGGAATCAGGTTGTGCAGCGGGCAGCCGCTCGGGCGCGCCTTGCCAAAGCTCGCGCCCATCTGGCAAAACGCCACACCGCACATCATGCAGCGGCTCGCCTGGGCGCGACGTGCATCGTCATCGAGCTCCACATACAACGGATCAAAATCATGGCTGCGCTCCTCCACGGGGCGGAGCTCGTGGGTCACGCGATCGATATCAAGAAAAGCACCGGGCTTACCCATGGCACTTACGCCTCCTTCTTGGTCGAAGCAACAGAGCTGGCAGCCACGGACACAGCGCCCGCAGCACCGCCCGCGACATCAAAGCGAGCGACATCCTCGACACTCGCGCGACCGGTCACGATGTCAAACGCCAGCTCCTCTGCCTGCGCATGCGTCTTGCCGGCAGCCTCGCCCGCGGTGACAATCGCCAGCACGCGCTCGTACTCGGTCGGAATGACCTTCACAAAGTGCTTGCTCATCGTCTCAAAGCTGTAGAGCAGCTTGATGCCGCGCGGGCTCTGCGTCGCGTCCACGTGCTCCTGGATGAGCTCGCGAATCTGCGCCAGCTCGCCGGCCGTCGGGGCCTTGAGCTCAACGCTCTCGTGGTTCACACGGGCATCGAGCGTGCCGTACTGGTCAAAGACGTAAGCCACGCCGCCCGTCATGCCGGCGGCGAAGTTCTGCCCGACCTCGCCCAGGATGAGCGCCAGACCGCCCGTCATGTACTCGCAGCCATGGTTGCCGCAGCCCTCGACCACCACCGTGGCACCGGAGTTGCGTACGCCAAAGCGCTGGCCGGCCAGGCCGTTAATGAAGCCGCGGCCACTCGTAGCGCCAAAGAACGCAACGTTGCCCACGATGATGTTCTCGTCGAACTTGTAGGTCGCATGCGGGTTGGGGCGCACCGACACCTCGCCGCCCGAAAGGCCCTTGCCAAAGTAGTCGTTGGCGTCGCCGCACACGTTGAGCGTAATGCCGCGCGGCAGAAAGGCGCCAAAGCTCTGACCGGCCGAGCCATCGCAATCGATGGTAATGGAGCCGGCGGGCAGGCCCTCGGGATGCGCCTTGGTCACCGCGTTGCCCAAGATGGTGCCCACGCAGCGGTTGACGTTGGCGATATCGGCGCGGAAGCGAATCGGACGCAGGTGCGCACGGGCATCGGCCGTATAGGGCACAAACAACGTGGAGTCGAGCGTCTTATCGAGCTCGCTGTCCGCAGCCATCTGGGGCAGGAAGTGACGGCCGTCGGCGCCCGGGATGTGGGCACCAAACTCACAGGTCGCGCTTGCCAGCACGGGCGACAGATCGAGCAGGTTGGCCTTGCGGTTGCCCGGGACCTCGATCTGGCGCAGGCACTCGGGATGGCCGACCATCTCGTCGACGGTGCGGAAGCCCAGGCTCGCCATAACCTCGCGCAGCTGCTCGGCAACAAAGAGCATAAAGTGCTCAACGTGCTCGGGCTTGCCGCGGAAACCGCGACGCAGGCGGCAGTTTTGCGTGGCGATGCCGGCCGGGCAGGTATCCTGCTGGCAGTCACGCTGCATAAGGCAGCCCATCGAGATGAGCGGCATGGTCGCAAAGCCAAACTCCTCGGCACCCAGCAGGCAGGCGACGGCGACGTCGGTGCCGTCCATGAGCTTGCCGTCGGCCTCGAGTACCACGCGCGAGCGCAGGCCGTTTTGCAGCAACGTCTGTTGAGCCTCGGCAAGGCCAAGCTCCAGCGGCAGACCGGCGTGCCAGATCGAATCGCGCGCCGCAGCACCGGAGCCGCCGTTGTGGCCGCTGATCAAGATCTTGTCGGCGGCACCCTTGGCCACACCGGTGGCGATGGTGCCGACGCCGGCCTCGCTGACCAGCTTGACCGACACGCGTGCGCCGGGGTTGGCGTTCTTAAGATCGAAGATAAGCTCCGCCAGGTCCTCGATGGAGTAGATGTCGTGGTGCGGCGGAGGCGAGATCAGGCCGATGCCGGGCGTGGACTGACGGACCTCGGCGATCCAGGGGTAGACCTTCTTGCCGGGCAGGTGTCCGCCCTCGCCGGGCTTGGCGCCCTGGGCCATCTTGATCTGAATCTCGAAGGCGCTGCACAGGTAGCGGCTCGTCACGCCAAAGCGCGCGCTTGCCACCTGCTTGATGGCGGAGTTCTTGGAGTCACCGTTAGCCAGCGGGGTCTCGCGACGCGGATCCTCACCGCCCTCGCCGGAGTTGGAACGGCCGTGCAAGCGGTTCATGGCGATGGCCATGCACTCGTGTGCCTCTTTGCTGATGGAGCCATACGACATGGCGCCAGTGTTAAAGCGGCGGACGATGTTGAGCGCGGGCTCGACCTCATCGAGCGCCACCGGAGTGCGGCCGCTGGCATCAAAGTCGAGCAAGTCGCGCAGGCGCACGGCACGGCCGGTGCGGTGCAGGCGGGCGCTGTACTCTTTAAAGGTGTCGTAGCTGTCCTCGCAGCAGGCGGTCTGGAGCAGGTAGACGGTCTGAGGGTCGATCAGGTGATCCTCGCCACCGAGCGGGCGCCACTTGGTCAGACCCAGCGTGGGCAGCTGATGGGGAGCCAGGCTCTTAAGGATAGCGAGCGCGGCGTCGTAGCGCTCGTTTTGCTCGCGCTCAACGTCCTCGACACCCATACCGCCCACACGGCTCACCGTGCCGGCGAAGTACGCGTTGACGAACTCCGGCGTAAAGCCCACGGCCTCGAAGATCTGCGCCGAATGGTAGCTCTGCACCGTGGAGATGCCCATCTTGGACATGATGGAGACGATACCGGCGGTTGCAGCCTTGTTGTAGTTGTCGATGCCCTGTTCGGCCGTCACGTCCAGGTCGCCGTGCGCCGCCAGGTCGCGAATGCACGCATGCGCGTTGTACGGATAGATGCCGCTCGCGGAGTAGCCCACCAGCGCCGCAAAGTCGTGCGGGGACACGGCGTCGCCGCACTCCACCACGATGTCGGCAAAGGTACGCACGCCGGCGCGAATCAGGTGGTTGTGCACGCAGCCCACGGCGAGCAGCGACGGTACGGGCACCTCGCCCGCAGCGGCACGATCGCTCAACACCACGATGTTCACGCCGTCGCGGACCGCAGCCTCAACGTCCTCTGCAAGCTGCTTGAGCGCAGCCTGCAGCGCGCCCTCGCCGGCATCGCGGCGGTAGACGGCACGGAAACGGCGGGTTTTAAAGCCCACGCGGTCGATGGCGCAAATGCGGTCGAACTCCTCCTCGCTCAGCAGCGGACGCTCCAGGCGCACCAGCTGACAGGCCGTACGGGAGTCCTCGAGCAGGTTGCCGTGGTTGCCCAGGTAGAGCGTGGTCGAGGTAACCATATGCTCGCGAAGAGCGTCGATGGGCGGATTCGTGACCTGAGCGAACAGCTGATAGAAGTAGTCGAAGAACGAGCGCGTCTTCTTGGACAGGCAGGCCAGCGGCGCATCGATGCCCATCGAGGCGAGCGGGGCCTTGCCCTGCTGGGCCATGGGACGCACGACTTCGTCAACATCATCCCAGTGATACCCGAGCTTGGCCATGCGCACGGCGGTGGGCACCTCGGTATCCTCGGCGGGCGTGGGCGCGACGGGCTTGTCGAGCGCGTCGACGGTCAGCGTCTCCTCGGCGATCCAGTCGCGATAGGGCTTTTCCTTGGCGTAACGGGCGCGCAGCTCGTCGTTGTAGATGACGCGGCCGCGGGCAAAATCGACCTCGAGCATCTGGCCCGGTCCCAGGCAGCCGCTCGTCAGGATGTTCTCGGGGCTCACCTCGATGGTGCCCACCTCGCTTGCCAGCATAAAGCGACCGTCGCGCGTCACATAGTAGCGGGCGGGGCGCAGGCCGTTACGGTCGAGGGCGGCGCCCAGCGTGCGACCGTCGGCAAAGGCGATAGCGGCAGGACCGTCCCACGGCTCCATGAGCATGGACTGGTAGGCGTCGTAGGCGCGGCGCTCCTCACTCAGGTTGTCGTTGTGGTCCCACGGCTCGGGCAGCAACATGGACGCAGCACGCGTGAGCGGACGACCGTTCATGACCAAAAACTCGAGCACGTTGTCCAGAATCGCGGAATCGGAGCCCTCGCGGTTGATGATGGGCATTACGCGCTCAAGATCGTGCTGCAACACGGGACTGTACAGGTTGGGCTCGCGGGCGCGAATCCAGTTGACGTTGCCCTTGAGGGTGTTGATCTCGCCGTTGTGGATGATAAAGCGGTTGGGGTGCGCGCGCTCCCAGCTGGGCGTGGTGTTGGTGGAGTAGCGCGAGTGGACGAGCGCCACGGCCGTCTTGACGGCGGCGTCGTTGAGGTCGATGAAGAAGCGACGCATCTGCGTGGCGACCAGCATGCCCTTGTACACGATGGTGCGCGAGCTCATGGAGCACACGTAGAAGATCTTGTCGCGCAGGGCAAACTCGGCGTCGGCCTTCTTTTCGATGGTGCGGCGGCACACGTACAGGCGACGCTCAAAGGCATCGCCGGCGGGCGTGTCGTCGGGGCGCCCCAGGAAGGCTTGCAGGATAGTAGGCATGCAGGCGCGGGCCGTCTCGCCCAGGTCGTGCGGGTCGACCGGCACCTCGCGCCAAAAGAGCAGCGGCACGTCGGCCTCGGCGCAGCCCTCCTCAAACACGCGGCGGGCATCCTCTACGCCCTTGTCGTCCTGCGGAAAGAACAGCATGGCCACGCCATAGTCGCCCTCTGCCGGCAGAATCTGGCCGCACTTTTGAGCCTCTTTACGGAAAAAGTGATGCGGAACCTGGAACAGGATGCCAGCGCCGTCGCCAGTGTTCTTCTCGAGTCCCGTGCCGCCGCGGTGCTCCAAGTTGACCAGAATGGACAGCGCATCGTCCAGAATCTGGTGATGGCGCTCACCGTTGATATCGGCAAGCGCGCCGATGCCACATGCATCGTGGTCGAATTCGGGGCGATAAAGGCCCTGCTGCTGAGCGGAATCTGCCTGCATCGCGATCCTCCCCTAGATATTAGACAGTCAGTTGAATAGGCATACTAGGAGCATCGCCGGCCCGTTGTGTTTCCCGCCCGTTTCGAAACAATCGCGTAACGCGCGCCCTGCGAGTGGACACCACCGACCTCAAGGGCGACAACAAGGGCCCCAGGTTCGGCCCGTAAGCTCACCGCTTCAAACATCTCAATCTGTAACAGTAAGACCCAATTTCGACGACTAACTGTTACAGATTGAGATGTTTTCGAGAGACGGTTCCGAATGTCTCGATCTGTAACACGAAGGGTCAGTTTTGGCGGTCAGCTGTTACAGATCGAGATATTCCATAGGACCATTTCTTCCTGTCTGGATCTGTAACACCTAAACCCAATTTCCATCCCTAGTTGTTACAGATCAAGACATTTCGGCAACCCCCTTTCACCATCCCATTCAAATACAACAATCTTGTTAGTCTTAGTTAACTTTCTAGCATAAAACGGGTATCCTTTGCGACGTCAAACAAACGGCACGTAGGAGCGCACCATGCTCAACCATCTCAAACAACACTTTGGCTCCCGACGCACCGGTGGTCCCGGAGGCCTAGACATTGCGCGGCATATCGGCCCCGGGCTGCTCGTGACCGTCGGCTTTATCGACCCGGGCAACTGGGCCTCCAATATGGCCGCGGGCTCGCAGTTTGGCTACGCGCTGCTGTGGATCGTCACGCTGTCCACAATTATGCTCATCGCGCTGCAGCACAACGCGGCACACCTGGGCATCGCCACGGGCGCCTGTCTTGCCGAGGCCACGACACGTTACCTCCCCCGCCTCGTCGGGCGTGCGATACTCGGCAGCGCATATCTAGCCACGATCGCCACCGCCATGGCCGAGGTCCTGGGTGGTGCGATTGCCCTTCAAATGCTCTTTGGGCTACCCGTGCGCGCCGGCTGCGCCATCGTGGCCGCGGCATCGATGGCGATGCTCATGACGAGCTCCTACAAGCGCGCCGAGCGATGGATCATCGCCTTCGTAGGCGTGGTAGGACTCTCGTTTCTGGCCGAGCTTGCGCTGGTCAAGGTCGACTGGCCGCAAGCCGCCGCAAGCTGGATCACACCCAGTATGCCCACTGGCTCTGCCGCGATTATCGTAAGTGTCCTGGGCGCGGTCGTTATGCCCCACAACCTCTTCCTGCACTCCGAGGTCATCCAATCCATGCACTTCGAAGGCCAAGGCGAGCAGGTTATCGAAGAACGTCTGCGCTACGAGCTCTTTGACACGCTCTTTTCGATGGGCGTGGGCTGGGCAATCAACTCGGCCATGGTCATCCTGGCCGCGACGACCTTCTTTGCGCACAGCATTGTCGTAGACGACCTCGCCGTCGCAGCGGCCACGCTCTCCCCCATTCTGGGCCCGGCAAGCTCGGCCATCTTTGCGGTGGCACTGCTGTTTGCGGGTATATCGAGTAGTGTGACGGCGGGCATGGCGGCGGGCACCATCACCGCGGGCATGTTCGACGAGGAATACGACATCCACGACCGACATTCCTCGATCGGGGTGGCAGCCTGTTTCGTCGGTGCAGTGGCGGCGTGCCTGGTCGTCCCGAATCCTTTTGAAGGTCTCATCTGGAGTCAGGCACTGCTGTCGCTTCAGCTGCCGATTACGGTCTTTGCGCTCATACGACTCACCAGTTCGCCCCGCGTCATGGGCAAATATGCCAACTCGCGCCCGCTCAACGCGCTGCTTGTAGGGATCGGTGCCATCGTAACGGCTCTCGACATCGTGCTGCTAACGGGGATGTAACGAGGCCGCATGCCCACCCAGTCAAACGTCTCGATCTGTAACATCTAGACCCGCTTTTGATCTCTAGATGTTACAGATCGAGATCATTCCGAGGGACAGCTCCGTTTGTCTCAATCTGTAACACGTAGACCCCGTTTTCACTGCTAGATGTTACAGATTGAGATTTTCTGCCGGACGGTTTTGGTTTGTCTTGATCTGTAACAAGTGGACCCAATTTCCGCTTCTAGATGTTACAGATCGAGACATTTCTTCAGCTCCAACCTTTTGTCTCAATCTGTAACAGATAGACCCTTTTTGAGCCGTTAGATGTTACAGATTAAGACAAACAGTCAGCCGGACTCACAACAGACAGGATCGGCTAACAGCAGCCGTGATTCCTTGGAGACGGAAGAAAAGGGCCCCGGCCGGGATGACCGATCGGGGCCCTTGGACAGAGCTATGTTCGGCTTTCGCCGTGTGCCTGCGAGTTACTCCTCGACGAGCTCAAACTGATCGGGACCGACGCCGCACACCGGGCACACGTAGTCCTCGGGCAGCTCGGGCGTATCGACCTCAACCTCGTAACCGCAAACGACGCACACGAACTTATACGTCTTCTTCTCCTCAGCCATGATGTTCTCCTCTCGAACGTGACTGGTGATGTACTTCGCTTATTAGTATATGTTCTCAATAAAATAATGCAAGTGTTTTTACAACAATTCTAGCCTTGATAGGACGAGGCCTTCGGAGGCGTCTTGCCCTTCAGGACCTTGTGGTAGTAGTCGTAGGTGAGCGGCGTCTCGTCGCTCAGGCGCTCGGCATCCTCGACCTCGCCGATAAACAGCAGATGCGTGCCCACATCTACAGTGTCGATCAAACGGCAGCTAAACAGGGCCGCCGCGTGCTCGGGCACATAGGGCATGCCCAGAGCCGTCTCGCGGGTCTCGTATTTGGCAAACTTGTCATAATCGCTGCTGGTGCGGAACCCAAAGTTACCGATGTAGAGCATGTCGGCGGTCTGATCGATCACGGTCAGCGCGAACGCTTTGGCCGATGCGATGACGCCCGAGGTGACGTTGTCCTTATTCACGGCAACCGAGATGCGCGGCGGCGCGGACGTCACCTGCACTGCAGTGTTGATGACGCAGCCGGCGCGCAGCCCGTCTGCCGCAGCGCTCACCACGTACAGACCACTCGGCATGGTAAAGAACGCAGTTTTGTCCATAACGATCACTCCCCTAACCCGGGTTGGTACCTTATGGATGTATGTACCCACAAAAAAAGGCGGCGCCCATAACGGACGCCGCCTTTGAGACATATGTGTCAGGACAGTAAGCAAGATGAGACGCCCGCAGTTGCGGTGAAATAGGGACTGAATAGCCCCTCAAACAGGCAAAACAGTCCGTATTCCACCGCAACTTGTACAGAACGCCTAGCGGTTACGCTCCTTAAGGGCACGGTCAATCTCGCGCTGGACATCGCGCTTGGCCATATCCTCGCGCTTGTCGTAAAGCTTCTTGCCGCGGCCTAGGCCCAGCAGCAGCTTTACGCGGCCGTCGGTATTAAAGTACAGCTCCAACGGCACCAGCGCATAGCCGCGATTACGTAGCTTACCGTCGAGAAAGTCAATCTCCTTGCGGTGAAGCAGCAGACGACGACGGCGATCAGGGTCGCGGTTCCACACGCCACCATGGCTATAAGGGTGAATATGCAGGCCCACGAGCCAGCACTCGCCGCCACGAATCAGTGCAAAGGTGTCGGTGATTTGGCACGCGCGCTCGCGAATCGACTTGACCTCGGTGCCACTCAGCTCAATGCCGCACTCAAAGGTCTCATCGATAAAGTACTCGTGGTGCGCCGAGCGATTCTTGGAGATGAGCTTGCGCTCGCGCTTACTGGGCATTGCCGGCCTCCCTGGCTCCATCGGCGTTTGAGCCCGCAGCGTCGCGCTTTGCCTTGCGCTCAGCATTGAGCTCGGCGTCGCTCTCGCGCACCAGTTTGATAATCGCCGCGCAGGCCTCCTCGCCCACCAAGTCGCGAGCACGCACCGTCAGGCGCGTCGCCTCCTGCTTGTCGCCGTCGCTTGCAGCATCGGTCGCGCACATAATCAGGCAGATGGCAATCTCGGCCGAAGGCGAGGTCGGCACGCCTTGCAGGGCCAGTTCACCCATCACGTGGTCGTCGCTCTCATCGGCGGCATCCGGATAGGTGGTATGGATCTTGTTGAGCAGGCGTGTCGTGTGCGCATCGTTGGGCGCTAAGCGCAGTGCCAGACGCGCACAACCCACGGCGGCCGAGACATTCTCGGTCTCGGGCTCAAGGAAATACTGGCCCAAGTTGGCGTAGGCGCGGGCGGCGCACTTACCGTCGCTCGCACGCTCCAGCACCGAAAACGAGAGCGATGCCCATTCCTGCTTGTCATCGAGTGCGCGGAACAGCTCGGCCAGGTCCAAGCGATAGTTGCAGTTCATGGGGTCCCAACGCACAGCCTGCATCAGGGCATTACGAGCGCTCACATAATCCTGCTGGCGAATGTAGGCAAACGCCATGTCAGAGTACAGGCGGTCAAACGGCACCTCGACCTGCACGAGCTCGCGCGGATCCTTCTCCACGCGGCGATAGGCCAAGCGCTCAAACTTGCTATCGAAGCTAAAGTATTGGCGCTTCTCCTCCGTCTTGCACTCGGCGTCGATATACTCCTCGGCGAGCTCCACCAGGCGCTCCAACAGCGGCGTCGCCGTAGCCAGGTCGCCCTGCGCCAGATAGTTCTCGGCATACGTGATGTCTTGCAAGCTGATGGGCAGATCCATGGCTACTCCTCGATCTGAGCGAAACACGGCAGGCGCCGTATATACGGTCAATACACAAAACCCGGGTCTCTTACGAGGCCCGGGCGTTCAATTTTGGTAGCCCGTACCAGATTCGAACTGGTGATCTCCGCCTTGAGAGGGCGGCGTCCTAAACCGCTAGACGAACGGGCCATATGTAGCAAATGCAATGGCTGGGATGGAGGGAGTCGAACCCCCATTGACGGAACCAGAATCCGCTGTCCTGCCATTAGACGACATCCCAATGACTGCATCGCTGCGCTCGGCTGTGCCTTTGCGCAAGAAAGAACTATACGGGAAGTCACGCCATGACGCAAGCCCCAATTTTGACTTTTTTGAAATTCAGTCAAATTGGCCTAATTTAGTCCAACCCGTGAAGGACCTGTGAAGCCGACCGCTGTACGCGAAGGGCAATACGCCGCGAGCGGTAGCCGTCAACCGTTGGCAGATTCTACCGCGAAAACGATAGCACCAGGCAACACAATCGAAGTATCAATGATCGCGTAGATATCGAGGCACCATGGACGAAGAGCTTGATTACCTATGGGAGACCCTGGGCCTCGAGATCACTGCTGACCTTTGGCCCGAACGGGACAAAATCCATCCCACACTGCGGCCCGCCATCACGGTGATGCAGGCAAACTACCGCCGCGCCTCATTTTTGATCATGCGGACGTCATGGCATGCGGCGCTCCCCGACCTCAAGCGCATCCAGGCAAGCCTCGTCGAGCTGTCCGGCATGCCGACCGTCATATCCGAGACGAACCTGGAGCAGCGGCAGCGCGAGCGCCTGCAGCGGCAACGGATTCCGTTTATCTGCCCCGGCATTCAGGCATACCTGCCCTTTATGGACGAAGAGTACTGGAGCGACACGCCCGACAAGCACGTAAAGATCTACGACCCACACGAATGGGCGCAGCTGGAGGATTAGCGCATATGCCCACCAACCGGGATAGTGCGCATGCCCGCCAACCGGAAAGCTCATCCCGGAATTTGCGTCCAAAACGGGACGCGCTTTCCCCTAGAGGCCCCAAGCGGAAACCGTATCCCAGATTTCGCGCTCAAACTGGGATACGGTTTCCGCTAGCCCCTTCAACCGGAAACTGCGTCCCGGAATCCGAGCTCAAAATGGGACGCACTTTCCGCAACCGCTACAGCAACGCCTCGGTCCAAGCCGCTTCCTTAAAGCCAGGAATCACAAAGTCATCGCCCACCAGCAGCGGGCGTTTAACCAGCATGCCGTCAGTTGCCAGCAGCTCATAGCATTCCTGGTCCGTCATACCCGCATCCAGGCGCGCCTTCAGGCCCAGCTCTCGATATTTCATGCCCGACGAGTTAAAGAAGCGTCGCACCGGCAGCCCCGAACGAGCAATCCAGGTCGCAAGTTCATCGGCCGTGGGATTGTCCGTAACGATATCGCGGTCGATATACTCAACCCCATGTTCGTCCAGCCATGCCTTGGCCTTTTTACAGGTCGAGCACTTGGGATATTCAACAAACAGTACGGTCATGGGAATCCTCCGAATATAGATCGGCCAACGCAGGTGCGCACCATACGAGGCGCCTTAGCATGATGGGCCAATTGTAGCCCACGGGTCACACGCTAAACGAACCGTACCCCGAATCCGCGTTTGATGAACGGCAGCAGCTCCATTGCCTCGGGCGTGATATGGCCCGCAACGTTCATGCGCTTGTCACCGGGAAGATCGACCCGCGCAATCTCAAGCTCGCCTTCGTAGCGCCCATAGCCGCTATTGCTCACAGCGATCGACCCCGTCTTTCGCGGCAGGCCGGCACCGGTATCCGTCGGCACGGAATCCGGCTTAAGCGTCGTACGTGACTCCTGAGACCTAAAGATGAGGACGCTCGAGTCGGGCCGGTCGTGATGAATCTGCCCGCGCACATAGGCATAACCGGGCTCAAGCTCGCATTGCAGGTCCACGTATCCGGCGGAAACTTGAGCAAACTGCGCCCAGCCCGCATCGGAAAGATCGGGGTCGCCGACCAACACAATGTCGCAATCGGCGCCATGTGCAAGCTCAAGCATGTTGAGGGCAACCTTTGACGCGCGACCGCGCTGCTCCTCAACCGTCGGCAGTCCTTCGAATACCGGCCCGCGAACGTTGGCATCACCCGGCACAAAAGCCATGATTTCGAAGCCAAGCGCCGCAAGACGAAGATTCGTCCGAGCAATGTCTTCCAGAGCTAAACCGGTATAAGGCTTGGGATAAAAATTGTGGCAGGCGGCAAAACGAGTCACATCGGCACCGGCTTCTCGCCACGATGCGATTTCATCAGAACTCACCGTCGATGCATTGACCACAATGTGAAATACACCGGACAACTCCGCGACCCGCTGGGCGCTAAAGCCATAGTCCAAACGAAGGTATTCGAGCCCCAGGTCACGCAGGTCCTCGATGCGCTCAAGCCCGAGCAAATCGCACGTGCGCGGCCCCACATCGGCAATGAGCGCAATACCGCGGGCGGAAAGCAGCGACAGCACATGACGGACCTTATCGGCATACGCCGCTCCCCCATCCTCGGGAATATGCAGTGAGGTAAACGCATAGCGCGCACCCGCCGCGGCACCACGCTCAATCGTCCGCTCAATATCCTGCAGAGGGCTGGAAAGATAAATCGAAATACCCGTTTTCACGCTTCAACGCTCCTTTAAAAAAGGCCGGCGGAGCAGTTAGCCCCGCCGGCACAACCATAGCATCAAGAGATCTGCCGCGAGCCCTGAGCAACACGGCTCGCGATATCAAACTACTCGCCAAAGAACTCGTTGATCTTCTGCTCGTCGACGCCAAAGAACCACGTCAGGACAAAGCCGGCGACATAGGCAAGCAGCATAGCGGCAACGTAGCCGAGCTGCTGGCCAGGAACGACGATCAACAGGCCAAACAGACCGGAAACGCCCTGAGAAACCGTGCCGATGTGAAGCAGCGCTGCAAGCGCGCCGCCAAATCCGGCACCCAGGCAGGCCGTCACAAACGGACGAACGAGCGGCAGCGTAACAGCATACATCAGAGGCTCTCCCACACCCAGGATTCCAACGGGAATGGACTCTGCGACGTACTTCTTGAGCTTGGCGTTCTTGGTCTTAAAGTACAGCGCCAAACCGGCACCGACCTGGCCGCCGCCAGCCATCATAAGGATGGGCAGCAGGTAATTGATGCCCTTGGTAGCGCCGTCGGGATCGTTGAGCATAGCGTGGATCGGCGTGAGCGCCTGATGCAGGCCGACGGACACCAGCGGCAAGAAGCCTGCCGACAGGATATAGCCGCCCAGGACGCCCAACTTCTCGAAGATAAAGGTCAAAACGCTAAAGATGGCAGTCGTCAGCCATGCGCCTACCGGCTGGATGACGAGCATCAGAGCAAAGGCGCCGATGATGAGCACCAGCAGCGGGGACAGGAACGTATCGAGCGCGTTGGGCATGACCTTGCGAATCTGACGCTCCATCCAGGCGAAAAATGCACCAGCGATGAGAGCCGCGATCATGCCGCCCGCTGCGGGGTTGTACTGCGCACTGGTGAGCGGCAGCAGAATGGCAGTGGCAGGATCAGCCGCGCCAGGCGCAAGCAGGGGCATGGCACTGTTGGCGATACACATCATGCCGGCGATGCCGCCCAGCGCAGCGGAGCCACCAAACTCACGTGCCGCGTTATAGCCCACCAAAATGGGCAGATAGGCAAACAGGGCCCAGCCCATGGAACGAATGCCCTGGTACCACCACTCGCCTGCAAGCGTGCCTGCCGTCGAGACGTTAATGACGTTGCAGATACCGTTAATGAGGCCAGCCGCAATGATGCCGGGAAGCAGGGCGACGAAGACGTTGGAAATCTTCTTAAGGAAGGCCTGAACCGGTTTGGACTCGTACTTGGCCTTCTGCGCGGCCTTGTTTGTGGCCGCAGCGTCGACCACGCTCTCGTCAGCAACGCCTTTCGCAAGGCCGGTGAGCTTGGAGAACTCCTCGAGCACCTTATTCACCTTGCCCGGACCCAGCACGATCTGCATCGTGTCGTCCTCGACCAGGCCCATCACGCCGTCGAGTGCCTTAATACCCTCCGTGTCAACGTTGCTCGTGTCTTTGACGGTCACGCGCAGGCGCGTCATGCACGCCGCGTTTGCCAGCACGTTGTCTTTACCGCCCAAAAGATCCAGCAACTTTTGAGCCAGCTCTTTGTTCGTCATAACTCCTCCTTGTATTGGGTATCTCTTCTTGATGTCATATCTGCTCACGCCGTGCACCTATTGGGCATCGGCATTGCTCTTCTCATGGCCCCTCACCGCAGCACGGACATGGCCGCGCGCCCGCTCAAGAGCTACCGCAGCCTGCTCGGCATCGCAGTCCAGCAGCACCGAGACAATAGCGGTTTTTACGTGGCCGCTGGCATCTGCAAGCGCCTGAACAGCGCGCTCGCGCGTGCAGCCGGTCGCCTCCATCACGATGTTCTGGCCGCGCACCACCAACTTCTCGTTCGTCTGCTGCACATCGACCATCAGGTTTTGGTATACCTTGCCGATCTTGACCATGGCACCGGTCGAAATCATGTTGAGAATGAGCTTTTGAACCGTTCCCGCCTTGAGCCTCGTTGAGCCGGTCAGCACCTCGGGACCGGGCACGGGCTCAATGGCAAGATCTGCGCTCTCCCCGATCTTCGACCCTTGGTTACAGGCAATTGCGATGGTCTTGCACCCAGTTGCTTTGGCGTACACAAGGCCGCCCACTACATAGGGAGTACGACCGCTTGCCGCCAGGCCAACGACAAGATCCTTGTCCGAGAGTCCACGCTCTCGCAGGTCGTTCGCGCCAAGCTCCTCGCTGTCTTCGGCACCTTCGACAGCCCTGATAAACGCCGTCTCGCCTCCGGCAATGAGCCCGACGATCAGATCGGGTGACACGCCAAACGTGGGCGGACACTCCGAAGCGTCGAGTACGCCCAGACGACCGCTGGTGCCTGCGCCCATGTAAAAGACGCGCCCGCCGCGCTCGAGTGCCTCAGCAGCCCAGTCGATTGCTGTGGCAACCTGGGGCAACACTTTCGTGACCGACTGGACGGCACGAAGATCCTCATCATTCATCGTCGTGACGATTTGCAGCGATGTCATCGTATCGAGGTCCATTGACCTTTGATTACGCTGTTCGGTCGTGAATTTTGTTAAATCGAGCATTTCATTCACCTCATCTTTCCTGTTTCTCGATGTAGTTTTGCTTAATGACATGCGTCGCCCGTTCGTAGTCGCTGGCAACGTAAGCAGCGTACAGGGCATCGACAACCATAAGCTGGGCCATACGCGAGGCCATGGCACCGCTGCGGACCAAGGGCTCGCTTGCAGCAACGCCGAGCACGGCATCGGCCATGGTGGCAAGCTTGGACGACCCATCTACTTTGGTAACGGCCACAACGAGACAGTTGTGACGTTGAGCCTCAGCAGTGCAGTCCAGCACCTCTTGCGTCAAGCCCGAGTAGCTAAAGGCGATTGCCATATCGCCCTCATGCATGTTCTTGGCACACAGGAGCTGATCATGCCAGTCGTCGTACAGATGGCACTCTTTGTCGACACGCATGAGCTTTTGCGCCAGATCGTGCGCGACCAAACGAGAGGCACCGATACCGAACAAATTGACCGCGCGTGCCCGCTTAAGATGGGCCGCGCATCGCTCCAAAACGGTGTAATCGAGCGTTCGCGCCGTCGCTTCGATCGTACGCACGTTGCTTTTCATCACCTTCCCCACGATACGTTCGACGCTGTCATCCATGGAGATGTCCTCGAGGGCAACGTCTTTCTTGTCACCCAAGAGCGCCAGCTCGGCAATCAGTTCGCGCTGGAACTCCTTGTAGCCCGCAAAACCCAAACGCTTGCAAAAACGCAAAATGCTCGAGGGCGAGGAGAACGTGGCATCGGCAAGACTGCGGACGGACAGCCCGACCACCTCATGCGGATGAGCGCTTACATATGCGATGACATTGCGTTCCGCCGGGCTCGCGCTGAGTTCACGCTCGCGAAGCCGCAAAAGCAATCCGTTTGCCATCTCAAACACCTCCGTTGAGAAGAATTAAAGACCAACGAACGATTCGTACCGGATACAAACAGCTTTTGCGGTACATTGTGCCGCATCGTGGCGCACAAAGGGCGAGCGTTCTACCGCTCGCCCCTCAAATCCGACCGCTCGGAAATACGCGCGACACAAAATAATTCAACAAGGTCGCATTATCAGAAACGGGTTTGTTACCGGCTAGCGCCTCGCATGGGCGCCAATGGGGCGTGTCACGTGGTGCACCCATGCGGAGACCAACAGCACCAACAGCATGGCGACAACGTAACCCGCGGCATCGAAGCCCAGGTCGATCATGTCGAAATGACGGCCAGGAACAAAGATCTTGTGCACTTGGTCACCGACAGAGCAGACGGCGCAAAAGGCCAGGAGGGGCACGCACCGCAATCGAGTGGGCGACACACGCTTATCCAAGCACACCGCCGCCAACGAGGCAAACAGTCCTACAAAGAAGAACTCAACGGTATGTGCGACGCGACGAATGTTGGCACCCATCCACAGCCGAACGGGCGCAAGCGGGTCGGGATGAACGGTGGCAATCGTTGAATCCGCGCCCTCGGCGGCATCCCCCGCCTGGGACTCCTGCGCGGCATCGGACCGCACGTCCGCGGCCCGTCCTTCCACCGCGCGCGCAGTGGACTCGCTGAGCGACGACGTCTGCTCCACGTTCTGCTCCGTCAGCATCCAAATACTTGCCAGCGTCACGACCAGCAGGACAACCGAAATCCATCCGACTATGTGCTTCACACGTGCCAAGGGCTAACCTCCGACATTTTTTGAGCAGCAGCGAGTGTACCCCCAAATGCAGTTGTCGCCGTAGCGAAATCCAAAATGTTCGAATCGGGGCGCCAAAGGACCGCGGCGCCTCTACTCCATCTCGCGCATCCAGCTGTCTCTTATACCCATCTGACGCTGCCGACGAAGGCTTAGGT